>JAKPBM010000047.1 GCA_029778935.1 Bacillota bacterium
GCAAATTCCAGGGCCTCCGCCGCCGTCAGCCGGTCGGAACAGATGCGCGAGCCGGTGAAAAACAGGGCGCAGTCTTTGGGGATGCCCTGCCCCAGGGCTTTTATGTAGGGCCATTGGGCGCTTCCGTAATACTGGGTCGGGCAGACGATGAGCGTGTTTTCCGGGTCCAGCTCCTTCAGCATGGCGTACACCCGGTTGGCAAGGTAGATATGGGCGTCCACCTGCCGGGGGAAGCGCTCCCAATCCTCTTTATGCAGCGTGGCGCTTTCCAAATCGTCCAGCAAAAGTCCAAAATGCCGCACGCCAAAGGCATACACCTGCTTGTACTTGGCCCGCAGCTTTTCCATGTCCTCCTCGGACGTGTAGCGAATGGACAGCCCCGGCGCCAGCATGTAGTGGAAGGAAAGGAAGTTTTCCTCGGCGATGGCTCTAAGGGTCTGGAGCGTGTCGGTGTTTTCATCGTACAGCTCGTCCCACCGCTCCCTGTGGAGCGGGTCGTCCTTGGGGCCGTAGAAGTAAGCGTTCATCCCCCGCCGCGCCAAAGCAGACAGGACCCGCCGGCGCTCGTCCATAGTCCATGGCTTGCCGTAGAAGCCCTCGATGACACCCCTAAGGGCAAAGTCTGGGTAGGAAAGGTATTCGCCCTGTGGGAACCCTTCCTCCGTTTCCAGCGAAGGGAGCGTGTGCAGCGCGTAAAACAGCGACCGGGAGCAGGAAGCGTATACCGTCACGCCCGTTTCAGCAATGGAGATGCCAAACGCCTCCTTGCCGCAGGCTTCCGGCGGCACCTCACCGGCCAGCGAAAACTCCGCAAAGGGGCGCGTTTCGACGGGCAGCCCCGCCGTGTCAAAACACGCATAGGGCAAATCAAAGCCCTTGGGGGCGGAAAAGGGTCCGGCCAGGGGCTTGCCGGCGGTTTTGTGCAGGGACTTAATTTTCATCCTCCCTCGCCTCTTTTCCCTTATTCGTATAAAAGATGTTGCAGAATACAAGAGTTACGGCCAGATAGAAGCCGGCGGTGACGCTGAAGAACACGTGCCCGGCCATCAGGCCATACCCCACCGTCATGGCAAGGCCCATGAGCGCGCCCAGGGCCACAATATTAGGCTTTTTGAAAAACCCGACGATCGCCTTAACCCCGTCGCGCACGTAAACCCAGAGCATGGCCACGGAGCCCAGCAGGCCGTAGTAGAACAGGAACTCGAACAAGTCCATCTCCATGGTGACTTTTTGCGAGCCTCGGCCCAGCCCGAACAGGAACACGTACGGCCCGGCGGCTTTCACCTCGTCCAGCACGGCAAACATTTTCACCTGCCGGCCGGATAAAAGCGCCACCGTGGCGCCTTCCACCTGGGCAATCTCGCCGGAAACCATCCAGCTTTCCTTCACCTGCTCCAACACGTTGATTTCCTGCTTTTGCAGCAGATCGGGCACCATGAGCAGGAAGAAAATCGCCCCGCAGGTCAAAAGGATCATGCCGTAGCGCAGCACAGGGTAAAACCCTTTCCGGGCAATCGCGTGCCAAACCGCACCCGCCAGCCCCGCGGCAGCGGCGCCGAACACAGCGATAAACGACGTTTTGGAGCCGATGAGCATCAGCGCCGTAAAGGTCGACCCGGCGGCGTAGATATAAGAAGCAAGCCTGCCTTTCCTTTCGTTTTTCGGCAGCGCCAGCGCCAGACAGACAACCAGCGGCAGCAAAATCATGAGCACGGCCGTAATGTCGTTGCCTGCGTAGAAAAAGCCGCGCGTGCCGCGGTAGCCGTACCGGTCGGCGTAAGTGGAGTAGCCGACGCCGAACAGCGAGCAGAGGATAATGGACGTGGAAAGCACCGACAGCGTCCACGCGAAGGCTTTCGCCAGGAACGCCAGGGCTTCGTTTCGGTCCGGAATCCGGCGCGTAAGGATTTTCCCAAACAGCATCAGCACGGCCAGGTTAAACACAAACCGCGCCATGTACTGGAATTCCGAGAAGTAGCTGACGTCCTCATAAGCGGAAAAGAAAAACATGCCGGCAATCGTCATGCACCAGACCGCGCCGATCCCCGCCAGCGTCAGAAAGGCAGACTTGTCCTTCGTTAAAAGAAGGTAGCCAAGCAGCGCCACCAGCAGCACCATGCGCAATACCAGAGACGGAGTCAGCGACACGCCTAAAGAAGCAAAGGGTATTTTGGTCAGGATGGTCAGAATATAGGTGAAGATGCCGTTGAAGATGTCCAGAAAGGGGTTGATAAATAAAAGCAGCAGCATAAACCGCTCGAAAAGGTCCAATAGTTTCTCTTTCTTCCCGATTGCCGTCATGAGATCCTCCCGCACGCAGTAAAGTGAAGAAGTAAATAGTTGGTATTATTATAGCACAGGGGCGGCAAAAAGAAAATTCTTTTGCCAAACGTATGTCGCGGCGGGAACTGTAAATGGGATGCATTTTGCGCGGGATATACGAAGATACGGTTTGAAACAGCCGCGCATTGCGCTTGCCGTGTTCGTTAAGCTGATTTGCGGCGCGCTTTGGAAAAGCCCGTCAGGCGCGGTTAAAGTGTTATATCTGCGCTTTTTAGCATAAGATAAGCAAATATTCTGTGAGATGCAGCGTTCTGCCATGGAGCGGGTGTTTTGACGGGATAGACAAAAAGTAAATAATCAACATATGGTTATAACCCATAATGAACCATCATATCGCCCTGTACCGCCCTCGCATAACACTCCCGCTTGCCCCTCCCTCACGAAAGCGCTCGCCCCGCCGGCAAGCGGTTTGAAGCCCGTCGCGCATAGCCCCGTCCTATGCCGTCGGAGCAAAGGCTACGTTCCGCCTGTTTCGCACGCCTGTATTACAGTTACATTGCTTCCGCCCCATTGCGCATTCGCTTTCGATACGTACGCCCTGCGCGAATGCACCGTTCCTGCGTCAATCCGAAAGGCGCCTGGCGCCCGCTTATCTATTCTCCCAGCCCGCTTTCCCAGCAAAAACCTGCCCTGCATAAAAAGGCTTCCCGCGTGCGGGAAGCCTTTTTTGTGATTTGCATCGATTGCGGCGGTTTTGCAACGTATGCGGCCGCATTCAGCCAGGTAATAAACTGTGTTTTTACTTCTACGTACCAATCACGCGAAAATCGTGCCTGTCGTGCGCCCGTTTTGCAAAATCGGGCAGGCATTCTGCGAAAACCGGGCGGTTTCAGCGCAAACCTGCTTCGTGGCCCCGGGCGTGGCTGCCGCAGGGTTGCAGCAGGGCCGCCGAAGGGCTACAGCAGAGCTTCCGCGTGGACGCAGGGCACCCGCAGGGTTATGGCAGGGCGGCGCAAAGCCGCCGCAGTACCACACCAAGGCCGCCGCAAAGCTGCCGCAGAGCCGCGGCCTGGCGGCGCAAAAGCCGAACCTTCCGGCTTTGCCCGCTTTCTGCTGCCCCGCCGCTTTGCAGAATACGCTTTACAGGTCTTTGTTCACAATCGGCTCGTCGGGGTCGCGGTAATGGCCCGGATTGTCCAGCACGTAGCCGGCGGGGGCGCACCAGTCGATGCCGTTGCGGATAACCTTGATCACCGTGTCGTTGTGGTAAGACGGGCAGGTCTCATGGCCGGGATGGAAGTAGAAAATCTTGCCCAGGCCCCTCGTAAAGGTGCAGCCGCCGCGGAACACTTCGCCGCCTTCCCACCAGGTGATAAACACGATGTCGTCGGGCTTAGGTATGTTGAAAAACTCGCCGTACATCTCCTCCGACTCCAGCATGAAGCAGGGAGGGATGCCCTTCGCGATGGGGTGGGTCGGGTTGACCGTCCAGACGCGGCCCCGTTCGCCCCAGTTGCGCCAACGCAAATTACAGTCGGTGCCCATCAGGAGCCGGAAAGGCTTGCTCATATGGGCGGAATGGAGCGGGAGAAAGCCCATGCCGTCTTTGACCCGGCGGGCGACTTTCGCGGCGATGCGGTCGTCCACGGCGTCATGCCGGCAGTGGCCCCACCAGAGCAGAACGTCTGTGTTATTGAGCACCTCGTCGGTCAGCCCGTGCTCGGGCATGTCCAGGGTGGCCACGCGGATGTCCAGCCGGTCGTCGGCCAGCTTCTCCGCCAGCGTCATGTGCATGCCGTTGGGGTACAAATTGCGGACTTTTTCCACGGTTCTTTCGTGGTGAAATTCGTTCCAGATGGTAACGCGGATTTTCTCCATACGTACTCCTCCCCTACTATTCTTGCTTACCAGTATAAACCATTCCGGCGCGAAAGGCAATATTTGCCGTTTGCAACCGGGCCGAAATCTTCGCCACACATGTAAAGCAAATGTTTTTACAGAGCCTGCCGCCCTGCCCCGCTTTATCCGTTTTGTTCACGACCATTAATGCACACTCATGTTTCTGCTTGACAAACATGAGCATTCATGATATAACGGTAATAAAGTGGCATCCGCGCGGCCGGCGATGCCCAAAAAGCAAAGAGGTGAAACACCATGTTCATGGAAGAACGGCATCAGGAGATATTGAAAACCATCGCGGAAAAAGGGCGCATTTTCGTGTCCGAAATTGTGGAGCGGTTCGGCGTTTCCGTCGACTCGGCCCGAAGGGACCTGCGTATTCTCGAAGAAAAAGGGCTGTTAAAGCGCACCCACGGCGGCGCCATCCCCCTGCCCCAGGTGGGAACCGTGCCGCCCCGCCATCGGGACATGAAGAACATGGATGTCCAGGAAAACTATGCGGCTATCGCAAAAAAGGCCGCCGGGTTCGTAAAACCCAACGACATTGTGTATCTGACCAGCGGCTCCGTCGGGTTTGTCATGCTCAAATACCTGCCGAGGGACATCCCCTACACGCTGGTGGTCAACTCCGTCGCCATGGCGGAGGAGCTGAAATATTGGGACAACGTGACGGTGTACATCACCGGCGGCAAAATGCGCATGCACGGCACCGCTTCGCTGGTGGACAGCCTGGCCACGGCCTTCGTCAAAAACATGCACTTTGACGTGTGTTTCATGACCGGCGGCGGGTTTGACGCCGAGTTCGGCCTGTCCAACGGCACCGACGAAACAGCCACGTTCCAGCGCACGGTGGTGGCCAACTCGCGCCGGAAAATCCTCTTAATGCCCAGCCACAAAGTGGGCTTCCGCGCCTTTATCAAGGTGTGCGACGCGAACGCCTTCGACACGCTCATAACCGACTGGGACGCCGTGGAGGACGAACTGGCGAAAATCGAGGAAAAGGGTGTTGAGGTCATCGTCGTGGAAAAAGAGTAAAGCAAAACGGCCCGGGAAGCGGCATTTGCCCGCCACCGGGCCGTTTTCTATGTATTTTTATGCTAAGCAGTATATGCGCCGGCCTGATTTTCGCCCGGCAAAGCCGCCCGCAGGCGGTGTGTTTCCTTCCCCCACAGGGCCGGCTCCGCCCGGCTATGTAGCCCCCCCCAGGCGGCTTTCTTATCCGTCCGCCTGGGCAGGCCCGTTATTACCCGGCGAACCGGTGGCGGCCTTGTGCCTTCATTCCGAGCTGGCCGGTTTTTGCCTTGTAAGCCGTCCGCAAGCGTAGCTCCTGCCCTTCGTTTCGGGTCGGCCCGGTTTTGCCGGGCAAATCTGCCCCGCAGACAGCGGTCATATCCATCCACCCTCCGGCCCGAAATACTCGGCGAAGCCGCCCTACAGGCGGTGTTTAAATCCATTCGCCCAGCAAAGCCGCCCGCAGGCGGTGCGTTTCCTGCCCCCCACCGGGCCGGCTCCGCCCGGCTATGTAGCTCCCCAGGCGGCTTTCTTATCCATTCGCCCGGCCTGATTTCGCCCGATACAAGACGCACCCCGGCTGCGTTTTCCTACCCTTCTTTCCGCGCCTGACCGATATCCGCCGGAAAACTGCCCAGCAGTTCGGGAAAAGGCTTATAGGCCCGCATAACCGCCGCCGCGGCCAGCCCCAGGCCCCAGTCCCAGATGGTAAACTCGCCAACGCCGTCCTCCGGGGCGACCGCATAGCCGCCGTGGCCGTAGTTTTCCATGGTAAAGCCGTAGTCCTCCGGGCATAAAAACGGCCACCGCATCTCCCACGCGGCCAGAACCTTCGGGTTTTCCGGGCCGTACATCATGGTAAAGGCCGTTTTCAGCGCCGCCTGCCCCCTTTCGGTGTACTTCGGCAGGCCCAGCGCCCGGCCGTACTCTAAAATTAAATCGGCAAACGGGCTCTGCCGCGCGTCGTTGTGCTCGCCGTCGGCGTTCATGACGCCAAAACCGCCCGCCACCGCCGCCGACTTCCTGAATGCGCACATTTTGGCAAACGCCGCCCAAACCGT
>JAKPBM010000049.1 GCA_029778935.1 Bacillota bacterium
TTCCGCCGGGGCTGGCTGCAAGGCCGCGTCCCCGTCCTCGTCCGCCGGGAATAAGGCGGCTAAAAGCAGCCCCGTGCAGACGGCCCCCAGCAGGTGGGAAACTAAAAGCAAAACCCCCGTTTTGGCGCTTTGGAACACGGATACGCCCGCCACGCCCAGAATAAACGCCGGGCCGGCGTTGTTGCAAAAGCCCAGGGCCGCCTCCGCCTGTTTTTTCGTAAGCTGGCCTTTGTCCAACAGGTTTACCGTCACTTGCGCGCCCAGGGGGTACCCGCCCGTCATCCCCAGCACAAGGGGCAATACCGCCGGCGCAGGCAGCCCGAACCACCGCATCATCGGCGCAAGCCTTTTACACACCCCGTCGAACAGCCCCATGGACACCGCCAGCCCCGACAGCACCGACAAAGGCAATAGCGCCGGCACCACCCTTTGAAACGACACCGTCAGCCCTTTGAGCACCGCCGCGATGGCCTCCTCCGTCCGCAGCAAAAACCCTGCCAAAAGGGCCAAAACGCCGACGGCTGCAACCGCTTTTTTCATCCTCCCGCCCCCTTCATCGCTTTTTATATATGCGCGCCAAAGGGCAAGTTTTCCCCAAAATGCGCATATGCATAGGAAAGAGGTGATTGTATGGGCAAAAAAGGCGGTGTAATAAAGAAAATCAAAAGCGTGTTCCAGCCCGCGATTGACCCTGCCAAACAGAGAACGGAAATCACCATTCTGGGCAACCGGCAGATTACCGTCTGGTCCCACCGGGGCGTGCTCTGCGCCGAAAACGAACTGGTCAGCCTTGCCTGCGGCGACTTTGTGCTTCGCATCGAGGGCGAAAATCTGCAGCTGGAAGCCGTCAGCCCCACCGGAACGCTGATAACGGGAAAGGTTCAGTCGGTTTCCTTTGCATAAAACAACATAAATCAAACGGAAGAAGGTTTCCTGCATGAATAAGCTTCTTGTCTGGATGTCCGGCAAGGTGACGATCGACGTGACCGGCGCCGAACCCGAGCTTCTTATCAACCGTCTGCGGGAAAAAGGCATAGCGGTGACCCACGTAAAGCGCCAGGGCGGCCTGACGCTGCGAATGACCATCTCCGCCCCGGCGTTTTTCCGCCTGCCCGAACTTAAGCGAGGCCTGGGGCTTTCTGTGAAAATCGTGAAAAAGAAAGGCCCCCTGCGCCCTTTTCTGCCTGTTGTCAAGCGGCCGGGGCTTTGGGCCGGCGGGCTTTTTTTCTGGCTGACACTGTACGTCTTTTCCAGCTTCGTCTGGGCCATACGCATCTACCCCAACGGGGCGGACGACCGGCTGCTCATGTCCTATCTGCGGGATTTCGGGCTGAACCCGGGCACATACATACGCTCCATCGACGAAGGGCAGATCAAGGAGCAGGTGCTTTTGGCCATGGACGATTTGGCCTGGGTCGGCATTTACGTCAAAGGCAGCACGGTGGAGATTAAGTACGAGCTTTTGGAAAAGGCGCCGGAAATTGTGCCCGTCGACGAGCCGGCCTCCATCTACGCGGATAAACAGGGCATCTTGACCCGAATCGACGCCTTCAAAGGCACGGCCATGGCCAAAGTTGGCGACACGGTGGAGCCGGGCGACCTGCTGGTTTCCGCCAAAATGCAAGCGGGCGGAAAAACTCTTCTCGCCCACTCCCTGGCCCGCATTGAAGCGCGGGTGTGGTACGATTTAACCGGCGTTTCCGCCGCCACGGGGATGGCAAAAGAGTATACAGGTGCAAAAACCGAATATTTATACCTTCTGGCCGGAAGAAATAAGATAAAATTTATGCCCGCCCCTAGAATTTCCTATACTAACTATGATAAACTAATACAGACGCTGGATTTCCCCTACGCCGGTCTGCCTCTTACCCTCGTTCGGGAAACGTATCTGGAGTATGAAGCCAAACCCTTCGCTTTTTCCGTCGAGGAGGAGGAAGCCCGCATTGCCGCCGCGGTGGAGAAGATTTTGCAGGACTCTATGAAAAACGGCGCCATCGTCGCCTCCACCTGGTCGGGCAGCTCTGTTCCCGACGGCATACGGGTTAATTTCCTGGCGGAAACCCGGGAGGAAATCGGCGAAACCCGCCCCTACAAAGGGGAATAACAGAAGGAAATTGAGGTTTTGGTCAAGTATGCACGAAAGAATCATCCCCGTGGAACGGTTGGAGCATGTCATCGACGTGTTCGGAAGCCTTGACGAAAACATTCGCTTAATCGAGCAGGCATATAACTGCCACATTGTAAACCGCGACACCGAAATCAAAATCACCAGCGACGACGCGGAAGGCGTATCCCTGGCCGCCAAAGTGCTGGAAGGCCTGTTCTCCCTTGCCTCCCGCGGCGAACCCATCACCACGCAGAACGTCCGCTACTGCATCACCCTTGTCAACGAGGGCAACGAGGACAAAATTACGGAGCTTGCCTCCGACGTCATCTGCATCAACTCCAAAGGCCGCCCCGTGAAGGGCAAGACCATCGGGCAGAAGCGGTACATCGAAGCGATCAAAAACAACACCATCACCTTCGGCATCGGCCCTGCCGGCACGGGTAAAACCTATCTGGCCGTGGCCTGCGCCGTGGCCGCCTTCCGGGAAAAGAAGGTCAACCGCATCGTATTGACCCGGCCGGCCGTGGAAGCGGGCGAAAAGCTCGGTTTCCTGCCCGGCGACGTGCAGAACAAGGTAGACCCCTACCTTCGCCCGCTGTACGACTCGCTGTTTGACATGCTGGGAACGGAGACGTTCCATAAATATTTGGAGCGGGGCAACATCGAAGTGGCCCCCCTGGCCTTCATGCGCGGGCGCACGCTGGACGATTCCTTCATCATCCTGGACGAAGCCCAGAACACCACGCCCGAGCAGATGAAAATGTTTTTAACCCGCATGGGCTTCAACTCGAAAATCGTCGTCAACGGCGACCTGACCCAGATCGACCTTCCCGAGCGGAAGAAAAGCGGCCTGAAAACCGCCACCGCCATATTAAAAGACATCAAGGACATCGCCATCATCCACCTGACCCACCGGGACGTCGTCCGTCACGAGCTTGTCCAGCGGATTATCCAGGCCTACGACAAGTATGAGGCGCAGAATCCGGAACCCGCGGCGAAGCGGTTTATCCCGAAGGGGCGCGGTTTATGAGAGTGAATGTGAAAAAGGCCCATCCCCGCTGCCGCATCGACTACCGGGAAACGGTCCCCGTGGACCCTTCCTGGGCGTACGCGGCAAAAAAGGCCGTCTGCGCCGTGCTGGCCTATCTGTATGTCCCGATAGACTGCGCCGTGGAGCTTTGGATGGCCGGCAGCGACGAGGTGCGGGCCTTGAACCGGGAGCACAGGCAGAAGGACAAGCCTACGGACGTGCTGTCCTTCCCCCTGTTTGATTTCAACCCGGACAGGCCCATCCTGTCCCAGATCGAGCGGGACGATTTAGTCGGCAACCGGCTGTTTTTAGGCTCTATCGTCATCTCCGTGGAAACGGCTCTGGCCCAGGCTGAAGAATTCGGCCACGGCCCAAAGCGGGAGTTTGCCTTTCTCGCCGCCCATTCCACGCTGCACCTGCTCGGCTACGACCACGAAAACGACCCGGAAGGCGAGCGCCGCATGTTCGCTTTGCAGGAAGCGGTGCTGCGGGCGCTGAACCTTCCCCGCTAAGGAGTAACCGTCTGTATGTATTTGGGATTTCAAAAGAAGACTATTGCTATCATAAGCGCCGTGCTTCTGCTCTTTTTTGCCGCAGGCACGCTGGCGGTGCTGTACCCAATTTATAACGGCAGCAAAGCCGCCTTTGAAAATTTAGACGCGCTGCTGGAAAGCGACCCGGAAACTGCACTGTCGTATTACAACGACGTCAAGTTCATCACGTTCCGCAAAAAACTTTCCAAACGGCTGCATAAATACCGCTACGACGTGGCGAAAGAGTGCCTGGCCGAAGGAAAGCTCACAGAGGCCTTCGAATCCGCTTCCCTCATCGGCACCGTCGAGCTTCTTAGGGACTTTCAAAACGACGTTGTCAAAATGTACCTTGCCGAAGAAGACGGCATGACGAAAACCTTTTTACGGCGCTATCTTGTCCAGTCTGAATATCATAAGAACAACAACGAAACCGACCCGTACATCCCCTACCGCTCGCTGGGCGCCGTAGGGCGGGGCTTTGCCCTGTCCGTCAACCCCGACGGCACGCTAGCCTTCTACGGCAACCCGCCGGAAGGACTTACCGAGGCAGCCGCCCGCTGGGGCACGGTGGCAGCCGTGGCCGCGTATGATAACTCCGTCGTGGCGGCGACTTTGCGCGAAAAGTCCGCCCCCGCCGTGGGGTTCGGCGACAACAAGGGGCTTCGCATCTCCGTGGGCGCCGTTTCCACCGCCCTCTCCCCGTCCGTATCCGAGACTCACACCGCCGTAACGCTAACCGGCGGCGGCTGTTATGCGACCAACATGCAAAGCACATCCGGCTGGTCTGTGGTTTTGTCCGCGGCGGGAAACAACTTCACCGCCGGCGTCAACTGGTACGGCCGGATCCGCATCACCGGCGACGACACGCTGGCGGAAGAGGTGGCCGACTGGTCCGAAATCGTGCATCTGGCCGCCGGGGGCGACGCCCTGTACGGCCTGACGCACAAAGGCGTCCTTCGCGCCGCCAGAAGCCCCTTTGACGTGGACGGAACGGAAGGCGTTGCCGACGTTGCCGCCGCCCCGGGCAAGCTCATCGTGCTCAGAAAGGACGGCACGGCCGTCACCTTCGGCTACAACGCCGCCGTTTCCGAAGCCGTCGGCAAGGTATCCAACCTGGCCGCCGTGTACGCCGGCGTGGACGGCGTGCTGGTCCGCGAAGCCACCGGGCAGTACCACTATTTTCACGAATAACAAGGAGCTAAGAAGACCGATATGAAAAAATGCGGAAGCATTTCCATTTTAGGCCGGCCCAACGTGGGCAAATCCACGCTGCTAAACACGTTAATCGGCGAAAAAATCGCCATCGTGACGCCCAAACCCCAGACAACCCGCAACACCATCACGGGAATTCTGACCCAGGGCGACACCCAGTTTATCTTTGTGGACACGCCCGGCCTGCATAAAGCCCAGAACCGCCTGGGCGACCGAATGAACAGCTACGTCTACGAAACGGCCAAAGGCGTCGATCTGGCGTTTTTAGTCTGCGAAGCGGACAAAATGCCCGGCAGGCCGGAAAAAATCCTCATGCAGACCCTGGCCGAAAACGACATCCCCGCCATTCTTGTCTTGAACAAGGTGGACGCCGTCGTCAAGGAGAAAATGCTGCCCGTCATGGCGGCGTACGCCGAGCTGTTCCCCTTTAAAGCCCTCGTGCCCGTTTCCGCCCAGACCGGCGACGGCATCGACGTGCTGTTGGCCGAAGCGGAAAAACTCCTGCCCGAAGGGGAGCACATCTTCCCCGAGGACGAGCTGACCGACCAGCCCGAACGGGTGCTGGCGGCGGAGCTGGTGCGGGAAAAGCTCATGCGCATGTTAAAGGATGAGATTCCCTACTCCTTGACCTGCGAATGCGAGCGGTTTGCAACCCGCGAGGACGGCGTGCTGGAAATCAACATCCTGATTGTCTGCGACAAGCCGTCCCATAAAAGCATCGTCATCGGCCGAAACGGTTCCGTTTTGAAGGAAGCGGGCACCAAAGCCCGGGCGGACATGGAAAAGCTGTTCGGCACGACCGTTTTCCTGCAGCTTTGGGTCAAGGTGAAGGAAGACTGGCTCAATAACCCGAATTTTATCAACGAAATGGACATCTTTTTCGACGGCCCCAAATAACGGCCTCCAAACCGC
>JAKPBM010000061.1 GCA_029778935.1 Bacillota bacterium
TCTGCCCTCCAAAGTCGCCGTCTGGAACCTGCCCTGCCACATGCTCAAAGCCTGCGAGCAATCTCCCGGCGGCTGGAAGAACGCGCCGGCCATGAGCCCTCCCATCGGGGAAAAGCTTTTTGCCGAAATCGAGGCCGGCTGGCAGGAATTTTTGGCCGGGTACGGCGTTTCTTATCGGGACGGGCTTTTGTTTGCCGAAAAGAAGCTTCCTTCTTCCGATGCGGCGCTGTTTTGCCACCACGGGCTGGGGCTTGCGCTGTTGTCGGTGATTCTGGAAGTGCCCGCCACACTGCTTTGGCGCTCTATGTGGCTCCCACCCACGTCGGTCACGACGGTGCTGTTTGAGGAAATGGACCGGTCCCAGGTCAATCTGCGCATTACGGCGCTGGGCGACACGGGGCATTTACATAAGGCCGGGCTGCCTTATAATCCGGCCGGCCTGTGTTATAATAGCAGATAAAGGAAATCTACAAAGCCCTTTGGGGCAAAAGGAGACTGTATGACGGTTAAAACTCTGCCCAACGGCGTGCGGCTGGCGGTTTTGCAGATGCCGGCCGTGCGAAGCGTATCATTAGGTATCTGGATCGGAAGCGGCACCCGGCACGAACCGCCGGAATACAACGGCGCTTCCCACTTTATCGAGCACATGCTCTTCAAAGGCACGGCTCAGTACACCGCCGCGGACCTGGCCGACCGGATGGACCTGCTCGGCGGCGAAATCAACGCCTTCACCACCAAAGAGTGTACCTGCTATTACGGCCGGGTACTGGACGAAAAACTCGGCGAAGCGGCTAATTTGCTGGCGGACATGCTCTTTCACAGCACCTTTGACGAGGAAAACGTCAAGCTGGAGCGGGGCGTCATCGTCGAGGAAATCGGCATGTACGAAGACACGCCCGACGACTTGGTCGTGGAAAAGCTGCTTTTGGGCGTGTTCCGGGACACGCCGCTAGGCCGCCCCATCCTGGGCACGAAAGAGACCCTGGCCGGCATGACCGGCGCGTTTCTCAAGGACTACTGCCACAGCCACTATGTGGGCGACAACACGGTGATAGCCGTGGCGGGCAACTGCAAGGAAGAGGCCCTGGCGGAAATTGAAGCTTTGTTTTCCCGCCTGCCCGCAAGCAAAGCGCCGGACCCGGGCGTTTCCTCCTACCAAATCGCCCTGTCCACCGTGGAAAAACCCACGGAGCAAAGCCACATCGCCCTTTGCTTCCCCGGCATCGCCATCGGCGACCCGCGGCGCTACGCCGTGCAGCTTCTTTCCAACCTGTTAGGCGGCAGCGTGTCATCGAGGCTGTTCCAGAGGGTCAGAGAGCAGCTGGGTCTCTGTTATTCCATTTACACCTTCCAAAGCTCCCACATGGACACGGGCGTGTTCGGCATATACTTGGGCACCGGCCGGGAAACGGAGCAGAAGGCCATGGTGGAAATCGGCAACGAGCTGAGAAGGCTTGTCAAAGACGGTGTCACCGACAACGAGCTGTACAGAAGCAAGGAACAGGTGAAAACCAGCATGCTGATGGCGCTGGAATCCACCTCCTCCCGGATGAACCACATCGGCAAAGGGCTTTTGCTGCAAAACCGGGTGCTTTCGCCGGAGGAAATCGCCGCTTCCTACGACCGGGTCACCAAAGAGGACATTCAGGAGCTGGCCGAAACCTTCTTCGACATGGAAAAAGCGTCCTTGTCGCTGGTCACGCAAAAGGGCAGCGCGGCGGCCCACCTGGACTGGCTGAAGGGGTCGTTCTAAGCGGCGGTATGCCGGTTGGCGTTTTGCGTTTGGCTCCGATTTGGGTTCCGATGCGTTGCTTTCCGGCAGGATGATGGAATTTTCCGGCAGGTTGCCGAAGGGACCTGCCTTCTTCCCGGCGGAAAAGCCCCAGCAGACTACCTTTCTGCCGGTTGACCGGGGGCTGACAGGCTTGGAGAACGCCATCCTGCTTGCGGCAGGCAGCCTCCCACTATGGGAACACGGCGTTCCTTTCGTAACAGGCATGCCGCCCCGCCGGCAACCCACACCGGGAGCTAAAATCCTCCCATAAACACGGATACAGAAAAACCCCCGCGGAAAACCCGTCGGGGGTTTTTTCACATTCGGGAGCAATCGGGCAAAGCCATTGTCCCGTTTTCCGGCGTGCAAACGCCGCCCCTATGGAAAGAGGCATTGAAGTATTGCGGATACTATGTAAAATGAAGTACGTAAGCCTATGCAAACTGGTACTTGCGGGACTTAAGCGTAAACCGCGCAAAAAACATAAGGGGGATACATATGGCGCTTGCAGATTTTCTGGAAAACAAGCCCGTTCTCAAAACCGAACGGCTGACCCTTCGGCCGCTGCTTCCTTCGGATGTTCCGGCGCTGAAAGAATGGATGACGGACAAAACTATGTACACCTACTGGGGTAAACCCGCGGGAAAAACGGATAAGAACCCGGAGCTTCTTTTTCAAAAAAGCGGAAAGCCCGCTAAAATCTTTCACTGGGGCATTGCGTGGAGTGAAACTGACAAAGTCATTGGCGAAGCGTGGATTTACCTGATTGAGAAAAACCGCATGGCCAAAATCGCTTTTCGGGTCGCCCCCGCCTGTCAGGGGCAGGGGATTGCCACGGAAGCCGTACAGGCGATTGTCAACTTCTGCTTTACCCATACGGAACTGCAGCGCATCTGGACGGACGTAGACGTCCGGAACGTGGCATCGTGGAAAGTGCTGGAAAAGTGCGGCTTTACCCGCGAAGGTTGCATCCGGCAGGGGAAAATGGTGAACACATGGTGCGATTACTATATCTACGGACTGCTGAAGTCGGATAGGGGCGTGAGGTAAAACCTGCTCGCAGTCGCGTTGCATAACAGCGGGGAAAACCGGGGCGGAATAGAGTATCTACCTCTTGTTGTCCCAAACTACGTTTGCCCCAACATGCGTTTGACCGCTGTTTCGATGATTTACATCTATTGGCCGGATAGCCGCGAATGCCGCACAGCTGTTCATCCAATCGCAAAATACCGGGCTGGAGAAGCTCTCCAGCCCGGTTTTGCAAGTTAGACAGGTGCGGTATCGGCCATAGAGTTTTCTAAAGATAAGGTTTGGCAGTAAGCGGGAATTATGAGCACATTCCCGAAAATATGCATTGGGGAAACAGGCGCGAAAAATGCCCTCTTTAGCGCAATCCACCCTACTTTGCGGCCCTTTCATGTTTCGTTTTCGCAGGCGGGATTCGAACCCGCCCACCGGTTTTGCCGACCTACTCCCAAGGCAGAGGAGGCCTTTCCCCGCTCCGAAACAGCGTACGTGAGACATGCCCGCAGAACCCGTCCACTTACCCTCGGTCAAACACCCCGGTAGGCGCCCCGCCGGCCTGTCAAACCGTTTCCGCCAGCCGCCATAGGCGCAGGATGTTCTCCATCACAAGGGACAAATCGTCCCCCGCCCGGTCTTTCACCTCGGCAAAGGGCCGCGCTTCCCGGTTGGTGCTGAACACGGCGGCCACACCCATTTCGTATACCGCCGCCAAATCGCCCGCCACGTCCCCGGCCACCACGACAACCGGCACGCCAAAGGGTTTCGCCCGCCGCGCCACGCCGGATATCACCTTGCCGCCCAGAGTCTGCCCGTCCAGCCGGCCCTCGCCGGTGAACACCGCGTCGGCGCCCGCAAGATGCTTTTCAAACCCGACGGTGTCCAGCACCGTGTCGATGCCGGGGCAGAGCTTGGCCCCCAGAAATGCCAGCACGCCGGCTCCCATGCCGCCGGCCGCCCCGGCGCCGGGCACGTCCGCAACGGCAACGCCCAGCTCCCGCTCTATGACGGCCACCAGGTGGGCAAGGCCCGCGTCCAGCCTATGTACCATTTCCGCGTCGGCGCCCTTCTGCGGCGCAAACACCGCCGCCGCGCCCCGCGGCCCGCACAGAGGATTGTCAATGTCGCACATAGCGACGACTTCCACGCCGGCCAGGCGCCGTCTTGCTTCTTCCACGTCGATGCGGGCGATGTCCTTCAGGGTTTTCCCCACGGGCACAAACGCCCGCCCGGATGCGTCAAAAAACCGTACGCCCAAAGCCGCCGCTGCGCCGCAGCCTCCGTCGTTGGTGGCGCTGCCGCCCAGGCCCAGGATAATCTTCTCGGCGCCGCGTTCCAGCGCGTGGTTGATTAACTCCCCAACGCCGTACGTCGTCGTTTCCTCCGGGTTGCGCCGCGTAGCCAGCGGCAGCCCCGCCGCCGCGGCCATTTCCACCACCGCCAGCCTGCCAAAGCTGCCGTAAAAGCCGTCCACCTTCTCGCCGCAGGGCCCCGTGACGGCGCAAGTCACCTTTTGTCCTTCCGGCAGGGCGGACAAAAACGCGTCCACCGTGCCTTCGCCCCCGTCGGCCACGGGCAGGGAAACCACCTCGCAGCTCGGAAAATACTTGCGGACAGCCGCTTCCATCCGCGCGCAGATTTCTTTCGATGACAGCGTCCCCTTAAACGAGTCGGGCACCAGCACGCATTTTTTCATATTTCCGCCCCTCCCAAAAAAGCCGGAAGGAACCCCTCCGGCTTTTTCTTTTGTGGTTATTCGTCCTCGATAGTCTTGCACATATCGTCCACCAGCCGCTGTACCATGGCCAAATCGGCCCCTTCCGCCATGACGCGGATAAGCGGCTCGGTGCCCGACGGACGGACCAGCACGCGCCCGTCGCCGTTTAACGTCTCCTCCGCCCGTTTGATGGCCGCCGTCAGTTCCGGCCGGGCCATGCGGGCTTCCTTTTCGGCATTCGGCACCGGCACGTTCCGCAGCACCTGCGGGTACGTCTGCATGACCGACGCCAGCGCCGACAGGGGTTTTTTCGCCTTGTGCATTGCGTCTAACACCAGCGACGCCGTCAGCATGCCGTCGCCTGTGGGCAGCCAGTCGGCGGAAATCACATGGCCCGACTGCTCGCCGCCCAGCAGCGCGCCTTTTTGCAGCATCAGGCCCAGCACTTTCCGGTCGCCGACACCGGCCACCAGCGCCTCAATCCCCGCTTCCCGGGCAAAAGCCATAAAGCCGAAGTTGGCCATGACCGTGGTGACCAGCCGCCGGGCGGGCAGCTTGTTTTCCGCCAGCCGGTCGGTGGCCAGCACGGCCAGGATTTTGTCCCCGTCCACAAGTTCGCCTGTTTCGTCCAGGGCTAGGCAGCGGTCGCCGTCGCCGTCGAAGGCAAATCCCGCGTCAAACCCGCCCTGTTTGACCAGCGCCTGCAGGGTTTCCATATGGGTGGAGCCGCAGTTCTGGTTAATGTTCCGGCCGTCGGGCTGGTTGGAAAGCACCGTCACATTACAGCCCAGCGCTTCAAAAAAGTCTTTGGCAAAGCCGGACGTGCTTCCGTTGGCACAGTCTAAGGCAACACGAAAGCCGTATTTTCCGTTCCGCCCGCCGAGAAGGCGCTCTAGGTACATGCCCAATTTGTCCGACGCGTCCGCGACCTTTCCGAAATACCCGGGCTGGTCGCACCGGCCTTCCCCTTTGTCCAGAGAGAAGATGATGTTTTCTAAGCGTTCCTCTTCTTCGTCGTCGAGCTTGATGCCGTTTTCGTCAAACACTTTCAGCCCGTTGTAAGGGTAGGGGTTGTGGGAAGCGGAGATCATCACGCCGCCGCAGGCTTTCGTTTCCAGAATCATCGCCGACACGGCGGGGGTGGGCACCACGCCCAGCCGCCACACTTCCGCTCCGGCAGAGGAGAGCCCTGCCGACACGGCGGCTTCCAGCATATCCGAAGATTCCCTGGGGTCTTTGCCCACGATAAACAGGGGTTTTTCGCCCTTTTCCAAAGCCTTCGCCGCGGGCTTTGATGCCCAAACGGCCGCCCGGCCCACCAAAAGGGCGGTTTCCGCGGTCAGCTCCTGTCCCGCCAAGCCCCGGATTCCGTCCGTTCCGAACAATTTCTTCATCTGGTTGCTCCTTTTAGTCTCGCCCCCGGCGCAATTACGCCGCTTGCGTTGACCAGCGGATATACGTAGGCTCCGCGACCTAGGATAGTGCCCGGATTGCAAACGCTGTTGCAGCCGAGCTGGGCATCGTCGCCCAATATGGCGCCAAACTTGCGCAGCCCCGTGGGGAAGCGCTTTCCTTCAAAGTGCACAACGACGTTGGCGCCGTCTAAGCGGAGGTTGGACAAAATCGCGCCGGCGCCCATGTGGGAGTTGGCGCCCAGAATCGAATCGCCGATGTAGTTGTAATGGGGCGCTTTGGCGCCGTCAAACAGAATGGCGTTTTTCATCTCGGTGGAGTTGCCCGCCACCGTGCCCTCGCCCAACAGCACCGCGCCGCGGATATAACAGCCGGGGCGAAGCTCCGAGCCGGGGCCGATGATGGCCGGGGGCAAAATCACGGCGGACGGATGGACTTTCGCCGTCTTGTGAATCCAAACACCCGGCTCCTTTTCCGCATAGTCCGAAGGCAACGTCCGGCCGAGATTCCAGATTTCCGCCTCCAGCCGCGCTAAAACTTCCCAAACGGGCTGGTTTTCCGCAAAAAACGGGGCGGACAGGCTCTTGGACAAGTCCAGAAATTTCTCCGGTGCAAATATTTCGTGCGGCATACAGTTACTCCTTCAACAGAAAAAATCTAAAGAACAGGGGAAAAACAAAGTTTTTGGGCGGCAAAACGGAAACTTCTCCCTTCTTTTCCCAGTATATTCGAATCGGCCCGTCCTTGTTCCCCTAAAGGTTTTAGGCAAAATTTCAGGAAATTTCTCTTCGCAAAAAGGAAAAAACGGGAGTCCCCTCCGGAAGCGGCAGCCAGAAAGGCGTTTGCGGCATGCGAATTTCCGAAACTTCCGCGCCGTCCTCGCCAAAAAGCGCCGTAAGGGTCACTTTTTTCGGCAGCTGCTTAGGGCAGAGCAGCGTCAGTTCTTCCCCCACACGGCACTTGTTTTTCAGCACCGCCGGGTACAAACCGTTCTTCGGCGGCCCGGAAACCACCGCCACCACGTCGCTGTTTCGGATATAGCCGCCTTCGTCGAAAGATTCGTTGCGCGTTACGTCCCCGAAATAAAACCCCGTGCAGTAGGGACGGTGGGAGACGGTCTCCAGTTCCGCCAGAAGCTCCGGCGGGCAGACCCAGGAAGGGTCCTTTGCCATCTGGTCGAGGGCGATGCGGTAGGCGTTGGTCGTTACCGCCGTGTAGTAGGAGGATTTCATGCGCCCTTCGATTTTAAGCGAGGCAATCCCCGCTTTTTGCAGCGCGGGCAAATGCTCAATCATGCGGAGGTCTTTGGCGTTCAGGATGTACGTGCCCTCTTTCGTTTCCTCCACGGGAAAATACTGCCCCGGCCGCGTTTCTTCCATAAGGTAATACTTCCAGCGGCAGGGCTGGGTGCATTCTCCCCGGTTGGCGTCCCGCGTGCCCGTCATGAAGTTGGACAAAAGGCACCTTCCCGAAAAGGAAACGCACATGGAGCCGTGGACAAACGCCTCCAGCTCCACTTCTTCCGGCAGCCCCGCCCGGATTTCGGCAATTTCCGATAGGCTCAGCTCCCTTGCCAGCACAATCCGGCAAGCGCCCAGCGCCGCCCACGCCTTGGCCGCCTCCACGTTTCGCACGCTGGCCTGGGTGGAAACGTGGATGGGGATGTTCGGCGCGTGTTTTTTGGCCATCGTCAAAACGCCCAGGTCGGAAAGAATCACGCCGTCGGCGGAAAGCTCTTCCAGAAACGCCAAAAAAGAGGGCAACCTTTCCAAATCCTCGTTTCTTGGCAGGATGTTGACCGTCACATAGCCTTTTTTGCCCGCTTTGTGGATTCTGCGGAAAGCTTCCGCCAGCTGTTCGTTGGAAAAGTTTGCCGCCTGGGCGCGCATGCCAAAAGCGCCGCCCGCAAGGTACACCGCGTCGGCGCCGTAGGCCAGGGCCATATCCAGTTTCTCTAAATTCCCGGCCGGGGACAAAAGCTCCATCTTCCGCATATTATCCCTCGATGCGGGCGGTTTCGTCCGTCTCTTCGATGACTTCCGTCTGCGCCTTCTGGATGGCCTTCTGGTGCTCGGCCAGAGTTTTGGAGAAGTAGTGGTAGCCGTTTTTGCGCACCACGTAGTAGTAATAATCCGTATCGTCCGGATACAAAGCCGCCCGGATGGCCGCCAAACCCGGATTGCTGATGGGGCCCGCCGGCAGGCCCTTTACCTTGTAGGTGTTATAGGGGCTGTCGATGGCCAGGTCCTCGTCGGTCAGCACTTCCTTGTACTCGGGCAGGGCGTACTGCACCGTCGCGTCGATCTGCAGGTAGGGGAAGTTGCTGCTTTTCAGGCGGTTGTAGATAACGGAGGATACGAGCGGCCGCTCCTCGTCGTACTTGGCCTCTCTCTCAATCATCGAAGCGATGATGACGATTTCGTGGATAGAATAGCCCATGTTCTCCGCCCGGGCCTTCATGTCCACGGTCATTTTGCGGTTAAAGTTGGCCAGGAACTTGCCCACCACGGAAATGGGGTTTTCGTTGACGTAGAAGTTGTACGTGTCGGGGAACAGGTAGCCTTCCAAACGGTTGGGCGAGTAGGGAAGGTCTTTGACGAAGCTGTAGGAATAGTCGTAGTACTGGGCCGCGCCCTGCAGCCGCCAGGCTTCGCACACGCCCTTTTCTTCCAGCAAAGCGAAAATCTCCTTCTGGGTCATGCCTTCCGGGATGACGACGGTGACGACTTCCCGGCCGGCAGCCTTTTTCTGGATTTTCCGCAGCAGCGTGCGGTAGTCCATGTTGGCGTTTAAGGTGTATTCGCCCGGGGCGATATTTTTATCCAGCCCGGACACGTCCGCAAACAGGCGGAACAGGGAAGGATAGCGGATCAGCCCGGCGTCGCCGAAGGCTTTGGAAACGTCCTTGATGGTGTCCGTGTCCGTTATGACGACGGTGACCTCCCGGTCCGCCTTGACCAGGGCAAAGACGTCGTTGGCGGAAATAATCAGAAACCCCGCCAATAGCACGGCCAGGCCCATCACCAAAGCCGTGTACGTCAGCGTGGCAAAACAGCCTTTGCGGGGGTCTGCCTTGGGCGCTTCCGCCTCCGGCTCCCCTTCGGAAACGGGGGGAACGGGCGGTTCCGTCTGCTCCTCAGGAGGGAGCAGAGTGGTAGTCCCCGGGGAGGGCTTGCGGGCCGGCGGGGGCAGAAGCCCCAGATTTCTAAGAACCTGCCGCAGGGTGGATCGTTTCTTCTTATTGCTCATGGTCGCATCCTCAAACTGTCGCCGCTTTTTTGCGGTTAGTGGAAAGATTTTCAGAAAATATCCGGTAAAAAGGGCGGGAACACTTTTTTGCCATACGGCATAGTATAGAGCGAAGTCCTTCAAAGACCTCAGAAAAGCAATATTTATCGGAAAGGTTGGTTCTGTTATGCGTTGCAATGCGTTGGACGACAACTTCTGCCTCTGGGTTCTGCTGATTGCTGCTGCCGTTGTATTTTTCGTGACCTTCTGCTGCAACAACTAACTTACATCCAAGGCAATATGTCCATTTACCCCGGCAAGGCTTGCCGGGGTAAATGGTCTGTCACTCCACAAACATAGCGCGGCGGACAAATTTCGCTTCCGTCTCGTCTTTTAACAGTGTACCCAAGG
>JAKPBM010000093.1 GCA_029778935.1 Bacillota bacterium
TGTACGGACTGTAAAATATGTGGGCTTCCGTGATATGATTTTCCTGCAAAAGCTTGCCCAGCCAGTTGGAGCAGTTTACCTCAAACTGCAGCGCGGCTGGCCCGCCGTAGCCAAGGTCGGCGTGGGCGTCAAACAGGTATACGGCCGTGCATCCGGTCTCCCTGGCGATGTCGTACGACAGGGCGTGGGAGTCCGATAGGAAAGCCCTGACGCCCTCGGCAAAGGAGAAGTGTTTTCGGATATTGGCCCAGAATGTGTCCAGTTCGGAAGAAAGCCGATAGGCGTTTTGGATGTCCTCGCCCCGCGCTTTGGCCAGAAGAAACCGCTTATACCATAAGTCTACAAGGCTCCTGCTGTTTTCCAGATACGCACCGTTTTCCTTTGTGTAGACAAAGTAGTCCCAATCGATGGATAACAGGCACTTTTCCATATCTTAACCTCCTTTGCAGACGGTTCGTTAAAATATGCTGCAGCGCCATGTATGCGGTTTAAACGCCTGCGGGCAAGGGCCGCGGATACGGTTGCAAACCTCCTTTCGTATTGCCGGATGACTTTCCCATAGAAGCAAAATTCCGAACCTTTTGGGAGCTGTTGTGCGTGTATCGCCTGTATTTGCATTATACCGCACACTTAACGGAAGGGCAAGCCCCCGGGGTTTCAGCGTAAGACCCTGCCGAAAAGCGGCTGAACTAAAAAGCAGAGAGCCGAAACGACTCTCTGCTTTACAATCAATCCAAATGCAAACTGAACACCGCTTCGCCGCCGTTGATGAACACTTCCAGCAGCGTGTCGTCTTCCAGCACCTTGACGTCCTCGACTCTGCCGCGAAATTCCAGCGGGTGCGGCCAGCGGGATTCGATGCTGACAGTATCCTTCGACACGTGCACCAGCGGGTGGGAATCGGCAAGCAAATGCCGCGCTTCCCGCACGGGGAAGGAGTACACCTTGCCGTCTTTCACGGTAAGCTCCCGCGGAATCGTCAGGCAGCCGTTCCAAAGGGCCTTTTCGTCCCGGGGCTTATCCCAGCGGGAAAACCAGCCGATGAAGATTACCCGCCCGTCGGGGGCCTGGAAAAACTGCGGCGCGTACACGTACGGCCCTTTTTCCGGGAGGGACTGGCACCGCGGCGTAAATTTCCTTCCGTCGAAATCGCCGAAAAGGAACCGGGTGGCGGCCAGGCCGTGTTCGTCCTGCCGGCCGGAACACATGAACAGGAATCCGTCGCCATAGGGCGTGAACGACGGGCATTCGATGATGCCGCCTAAGCCGGCGTCGGCGTAGAACACGCCCACGTAATCCCATTTCAGCAGGTCGCCGGAACAATACAGCTGGGCCTTGCCCACGCCGTCCTTGCCGGAGGCCACCAGCATGTAGTATGTATCGCCGATTTTCGTCACCGCCGGGTCGCGGAAGTCAGGCGTGTCCTCCGGCGGGGCGGTGATGACGGGGTTGCCTTCGTACTTTGCAAAGTGAACGCCGTCTTCCGACACGGCCACCGCCTGCCTCTGCCGCCGGTCGTGGGCGCCGATGCTGGTGTAGAACACGTACAGCAGGCCGTCTTTGACCACGGCCGTGCCGGACCAGCAGCCGCCGCCGTCATATTCGGTGTCGGGGGAGAGGGCAATGGGTATTTCCTCCCAGTGTACCAGGTCTTCCGACACGGCGTGCCCCCAGTGCATGGCGAAATCGCCGGGGACGGACGCATGTGGGTTGTGCTGGAAGAAGGCGTGGTATTTGCCCTGAAACCAAACCAGGCCGTTGGGGTCGTTCATCCATCCCTTTGCGGGGTGAAAATGGTATCGTATCGGCATGCGAGCCATCCTTTGCAGTGATTTTGTAACGACTTGACATAATCATATCACAGATGCGACGGCAGAGCAATCCCGAATCAACAGGGGAAGGGGCAAACGCGTTGAAAAATCGCCTGCGGATATGTATAATGGGTGGCAAGGAACGGTTGCTGCCGAGAAATTCAAGATGGGAGTTTTGGAAATGAGCGAAAAAGTCCTCTTAGTCCTTGTGGACGGGATGCGTCCCGACAGCCTGGACGTTTGCGGCCATCCCTTTATTGAAACCATGCGGCGGGAGGGAAGCAGCACGTATACGGCCCGAACGGTCATGCCCAGCGTGACGCTGCCGTGCCACATGTCCCTGTTCCACAGCGTCCCGCCGGAACGGCACGGGATCCTCACCAACACCTACGTCCCGCTGGTGCGCCCGCTGAACGGCCTGTGCGAACAGCTGCAGCTGGCCAAGAAAACCAGCGGATTCTTCTACAACTGGGAGCAGCTCAGGGATTTGGCCCGGCCCGGGTCCATTGCCTGCGGCTACTTTGCCTCCGGCAAAGTCCACGGCTACGAGAAGGCGAACGAACTGGTCACCGACGAAGCCGTCCGGTTTGTGCAGCGGATGCAGCCGGACTTTGTGTTTGTGTACCTGGGCTTTGTGGACGAAGCGGGGCACGCCTTTGGGTGGATGTCGGAAGAATACATACGGTCTGTGTATGCCTCCTGGGACTGCATCGAAAGAATCGCCGCGTCCCTTCCGGAGGAGTACACCCTCATCGTCACCGCCGACCACGGCGGCCACGACCGTTCCCACGGCAGCGACCTGCCGGAAGACATGACCATCCCGATTTTTATAAAGGGCAAAGCCTTCGCGCCGGGGTCGGAGCTTGCCAACGCCACCATTATGGACATCGCGCCGACCATTACCAAGCTGGTAGGCGCCGAACCGGCCGACGAATGGGAAGGAAAACCCCTGTTTTAAATATCATATGAAATGATACGCATGCGCCCGGCAAAACCCGCCGGGCGCATATTTTCTGCCAATGAATGTATATATGGTTACAGCACAACGCACAATGAAATGCAGAACCATACGTTACTTGCAGTTTAATAATTTATTAATAACTGGTATAAGACAAGAAACCACTGAAAAGGAGAGCGGATCACTATGGCAGGTTTGGCAAACCCCTTTGAAGGCAACAGTCCGAGGAAGATGACCAAGGAAGAGCTGGAGCAGGCAATCCGGGCCGACATTGTTGGGGAGTTGGAAGCCATCTTCCTCTATGACGCTCATGTCCACGCGACGGACGATCCTTTGGC
>JAKPBM010000097.1 GCA_029778935.1 Bacillota bacterium
CCAGCGCGTAGAGCCTGGCAAAGTGGACTTCCCCCGGCGAAAGGCGCAGGGTCAGCTCCCCTTCCACTTCTCTTTTCAAAGCCAGCAGGGCCAGAAACGTAATCCCCGCCACGGACAGCAGGGCAAGTATCAGACCAATCGCAAATTCCATAAAAACCCTCCTTTGCCGTCGACTACAGTCTATGCAAGGAGGGGTTCGTCCTGTTACGGGGCTTTGGTTCCGGGGATCTCCTGGCTCTCCACCATCCGTCGGACGCGCTCGTAGGTATAGTAGCGGCTTCTGCTCTGGATGTCTTCCGGCCGGTCGGTCCAGGTGTAGTTTGCGGACGCCTGCTCGTCGGTAAACAGGAAATACGCGCCCGATAACTCGGATTCCCGGTCGCCTTCGGCGGGGTCCGTATGGTACCACAAGCCGTTGATGCGGACCATGTTCCAGTAGTGGGTGCGGTTGCTTTTCCGGCCGAAGATGACGCGGCATTCGATGCCCGCCTCGTCGCAGAGCATTTTCAGCGCGTGGGCAAAGCCCTTGGACGTGCCCTTGCCGCCCTTGGAGGCGCCTTCCTCGTAGACAAGGGGGCCGTAGGCCGTGGAAGATACGGGGCCGATGCCGGTGGAAATCATATCCACCTTGTACTCCGCCCGGTCCAACAGGGCAAAGTACAGGCAGTAAAACCGCTCCGGCTCGCCAAGGTCCAGAAACGGTTCGACAATTTCCTTTGCTACCTGTAAAGTCTTTTGCCTTTCCGAAATCAGCGTCACGTTATTGGCGGCAAACTTAAACCGGAAGCTGACGATGCGGCTCGTTTTCCCCGGCTGCTCCTCCGCCGGAAACTCCTTTTCCGGATACACCTCCACCGTGTAGCTTTCCAGGCCGATGTTGGCCAGGGGCAGGTTGACAAGGATACTGTCGAGCTTTGCTTTCAAATCCACCGGCTCAAAAAAGATTTCCCGGTCCAGCGCCCGGTTTAAGTCGGTCAGACACTGGGCCACGTCTTCCCAGAGGGCCTCTTCGTCCGTTTCCGGCTCCAGCTGCTTGCATTCGCTGACGGGCCTGCCGTAGTTCAGCGTAAACCGCACGATGGGCACGGTGTCCTGCAGCAGCACGTCGTAGTTGATGTCCGCTTTCGCGTAGGCTCCAAAGGGCGACTGCAGCAGCGCTTCCTTGGCCTGCTCCAGCAGGGCGGGCAAAGACCGGGCATCGGCGTTTTTGACCAGCACGTCCACTTCGGGGACAAAGCCGCGCATCAGCTCTTCCATTTCGGCCACCAGCTCGCTAAACTCCGACACGGACAAAAGCGCCAGCCGGTTGGAGGAAACGGTGGACGCCTTCGTGGTGGACACCCATTCGTACTGGGTGGACTGGCAGCCGGAAAGAAGGAGCGAAAGCAGCACGGCAAAAGCCCCAAAGCGGAATGTTCCCTTTCGCATAGCCGCTCCCTCCTTCTGTTCGGAATATCTTGCAATTACGGGGTGGTTGCTATAAAATAAAGTACGTATGATGTTTACTATTATACACTTCCTTTTCGTTTCTGTCCATTGCGCTTTTCCGCTAAATTGCGTTGATTTTTCTTACAAAAGGAGTCTTTTGCATGCGTTACGGACTGGTGGCGGGTCGTAAAGTTTCCCGCATCGTTTTGGGAGCCAATTCCTTTGGAGGAAGCATTTCCGAAGAGGACAGCTTCGCCCTTTTAGACGCCTTTGCCAAAGCCGGCGGCAACGCCATCGACACAGCCCGCCTGTACGCCAACGGAAAGAGCGAGGCCGTGATCGGAAAATGGCTTCGTAACCGGCCCGACCGGGCGGACTTTTTCCTGATTACCAAGTGCTCCCACCCCAATGAAACCAAAAAACACCGCCTTTCTAAAAAAGACATCGACGAGGACATCTACACCAGCCTTGCCACCCTGGGTCTTCCCTACGTGGACCTGCTCTTTCTCCACAGAGACTGCCAAGACGTGCCCGTTTCCGAGATTATGGACGCGCTGGCCCCCCACGTGGCGGAAGGAAGGGTGAAGCTCATCGGCGCTTCCAACTGGAAAACCGCCCGA
>JAKPBM010000103.1 GCA_029778935.1 Bacillota bacterium
GGCCCGCCGCCGGCGGCTGGAACAGCGCCTGGCCTATGTAACTGCCACGCCGGCGTTTCCGATTGACCTGCCTGGTGCAAGCCGCGTAAACCCGCCTTCCGGTGCTAACCTGTCTGCTGCAAGCCGTACCTGCCGGCCCTCCGGCTGCGACCTGCCCGCCGCAGGCCGTACCCGCCGGCCCTCCGGCTGTGAAATTATCGAATTTCCTCGCTTTTTGGCTGCCAATCCGACAAGCAGTTCCCTTTACAGGGCAAAATCCGCCAACACAAGCAGGGTGAGTCCTTTCTTCTAAACTACCTCCCTCCTATTTCTTCCCTTCCTTGGCCCCTTTGGGGGAAACAAAAAACGCATGGAGCAAACTCCATGCGTTTTTTATTTGCGGCTCATTAGGTTGTTTTACAATTTTCGCTGCCTTCGCTCCGCGTTACACGGCGCGGGTTACTTTATTCGACCGGAGGCATCTGGTGCAGACATAAACACGGCGAGGCGTTCCGTCTACCAGCGCCTTGACCCGTTTCACGTTGGGCTTCCAAGCACGGTTGGAACGCCGGTGGGAGTGGGAAAGCTGGATGCCGAACGTTACGCCCTTGCCGCAAATATCACACTTTGCCATTTTGCAGCACCTCCTTAGCAACAATTAGAAACAAGTCGCGTTGACACTTAACTATGATAACAGAATTCGCCGGAAAATGCAAGCGTTTTTTCAAAAAAAGCCGAAGCTTGCCAAAAAATTTACAGCGAGGCCACCAAATCGTCCATCGAGTACAGCCCCGCCGGCTTGCCGGCGATAAACCGCGCCGCCCGCAACGCCCCCGCCGCGAACAGTTCCCGGCTTTGGGCCGAGTGGGAAACGGTGATCACCTCGTTGTAGCCGGCAAAAAGCACTTCGTGCTCGCCGATGATGGTGCCGCCCCGTACGGAGGAAATGCCGATTTCGCCCGGCTCCCGCTTTTTGCGCACGGCGTGCCGGTCGTAGACGTACTTTTTGCCGCCGGAAGCTTCCGCCGCCGCGTCGGCCAGCATCAGCGCCGTGCCGGAAGGCGCGTCCAGCTTCTGGTTATGATGCTTTTCGATGATTTCGATGTCGTAGCCGTTTAACACCTGGGCGGCCCGCCGGACCAGGTCTTTCACCAGCGCCACGCCCACGGACATGTTGGCCGACATGAAGATGGGGATCTCCTTCGCGGCCTCCCGGATCTGGGCCTTCTGCTCCTCGCTCTGGCCCGTGGTGCACAGCACCAGCGGCAGGCTGCGCTTTTTGCAGTATTCCAGCAGTGCCGGAAGGGCGGACACATGGGAAAAGTCCACGACCACGTCGGCCGGGCCGGTATATTCCGCCGGGGTCTCATAAACAGGAAAGCTGCCGCTGGGGGTTTTCACCACGTCCACCCCCGCGGCAATCACCATTCCCTCGGCATCGGCCGCAAGGGCGGCCAGGGCTTTGCCCATCCGCCCGTTGCAGCCGGAAAGCACGATTTGCAGCATATGGGTTTCCACATCCTTTGTAGGTGTCAGGCAATTAAGCCTGCACAAATCCGTAGTGGACCAGGGTTTCTCTGAGTTTTTTCTCGCTGGCGGGCGTAAGCTCGCACAGGGGCAGCCGGGCCGGGCCTACGTTGAAGCCGGCCATGTTCATCGCCGCCTTGATGGGCATGGGGTTGACTTCGATAAAGAGGTCGTTAAAAAGCCGGAAGTAGTCCTTCTGCATCTTGGCCGCGCCGGCCATGTCGCCTTCCAGCGCTTTCCGGCACATGTCGGCCACCAGTTTGGGCGCCAGGTTGGACGCCACGGAAATTACGCCCAGACCGCCCAACGACATAATCGGAATCGTCTGGTCGTCGTTGCCGCTCCACATATACAGCTTATCTTCGCACTTGGCAAAGGTTTCGGCAATCAACGTGAAGTTGCCGCTGGCCTCTTTGATGCCGTTGATCATGGGATGGTCGGCCAGGGCCTCGTAGGAAGCGGCCGTAAAGCCCACGCCCGTGCGGGAGGGCACGTTGTACAGGATAATGGGCAGGTTCACCCGGTCGGCGATGTATTTGTAGTGCTTTACCAGGCCTTGCTGGGTGGTCTTGTTGTAATACGGGGTGACCATGAGCAAGCCGTCGGCGCCCACCTTTTCGGCCCGGTGGGACATCATGACCGCGTGGTCGGTGTAGTTGCTGCCCGTGCCCGCGATAACGGGAACGCGCTTGGCCGCCGCCTGCACTGCCACGTTGATGCATTCGATGTGCTCGTCGTCCTCCAGCGTCGGGGCTTCGCCCGTAGTGCCGCAGATGACAAGCGCGTCGACGCCTTCCCGGATCTGCCAATCCACCAGTTCTTCCAGTTTTGCGAAATTGACGGAGCCGTCCTCATGCATAGGAGTGATCAGCGCGGTTCCGCAGCCTTTAAACAACGGGGTTTTCATAGCAAATGCCGCCTTTCCAGCCAAATTTTAAAGGAAAGTTACCGCCCTTGGCGGACGTAGCCCTCCGCACAAAGCAGCTCCGCCATCAAAACGGCGCCGCCGGCCGCGCCGCGCAGCGTGTTGTGCGAGAGGCAGACAAACTTGATGGTGTACTGGCTGTCGGGGCGGAGCCGCCCGATGGAAACAGCCATGCCGTTTTCCAGATTCCGGTCCAGTTTCGTCTGGGGACGGTTGTCTTCTTCAAAGTAGTGGAGGAACTGCTTGGGCGCCGAGGGCAGGTTCAGCTCCTGCGGACGGCCGGCGTACTCTTTCCAGCGGCGCTTGATTTCCTCTAAAGACGCCTGTTTTCCCAGTTCCACAAACACGGCAGCCATGTGCCCGTCGGTCACGGGGACTCTTATGCACTGGGCCGTGATGTTGGGCTCGGTGGCAAACTGGATTTCGCCGTCGACCACCTTGCCGAAAATCTGCAGCGGTTCCTTTTCGCTCTTTTCCTCTTCCCCGCCGATAAAGGGGATGACGTTGTCAACCATCTCCGGCCAGGTCTCAAAGGTTTTGCCCGCGCCGGAAATCGCCTGATATGTACAGGCCAGAACGCGTTTGACGCCCAGGTCCCACAGAGGCCAGATGGCCGGCACGTAGCTCTGCAGCGAGCAGTTGGACTTGACGGCGATAAAGCCCGTGTCCGTGCCCAGCCGCTTCTGCTGCGTTTTGATGACGGCGGCGTGGTCGGCGTTGATTTCCGGGATGATCATGGGCACGTCTTTTTTGCCGCGGTTGGCGCTGTTGTTGGACATCACGGGCACGCCCGCCTTGGCGTACGCCTCCTCCAGCGCCAGCACCTCGTCTTTTTTCATATCCACAGCGCAGAAAACGAAATCGACTTCTTTGGCAACTTTCTCGATGTCCTTTTCCGCGTCGTAAACCACCATGTCTTTGAACGCTTTCGGCAAGGGTTCGGCCAGGTTCCAGCGGCCGGCAACCGCCTCTTCATACGTTTTCCCGGCGGAACGGGAGCTTGCCGCCAGCGCCGTCACCTCAAACCAGGGGTGGTTTTCCAGCAGCTGGGCAAAGCGCTGGCCCACCATGCCCGTAGCGCCGATAATACCCACTCTGTATTTTTTCATTCGACCGCCTCCTTATTCACGGCGCCGAACCGATTAGGTTGGGAAATTTTAATGTCCGCCCAAGGGTTGCAATAAGCGCCTATCTTATACTATAATACATACCATGATACAGGCTTCTTTAGCAAACTGTATAGGTAAGTTTTCCTTTTTCAGCCCGGTTTGCACAGAGCGTCCGTGTATAATCATGCAAAGTTTTAACGCCCTTTTTGCACCTGTTTGATATATGATTATACCAATCTCCCTGCTCTGTGTCAACAAAAATCCACATAATGGGAGGATTCCATGCGCAAAAAAGCGATTTTTGGCAAATATACAAGAGCGCGCATCGC
>JAKPBM010000114.1 GCA_029778935.1 Bacillota bacterium
CACGTGCTGACCCACCCGTCCCACGAAATCCCCAAGGAATACCTGGTCACGGTGGCGGGCGACAGCGAAGCCGCCCTTCCCCTGCTGCAACAGGGCGTGACTCTGGACGACGGGTTTTTCGCCCTGCCGAGGAAGGTCACCCTCGTGCGCGCGTTCGACGACAAGAGCGTCCTCTCCGTCGTCATCACCCAGGGCCACAACCGGCAGGTGCGGCGCATGTGCGAAGCTGTGGGACTGGAAGTGCGCCGCCTCGTCCGCGTTTCCATCGGGGATTTGAAGCTGGAAGGCATCCCGCTTGGCAAATGGCGTTTTGCCAACGTCAAGGAAGAGCGGTATCTGCAGAAACTTTTAAAGGACGCCCAAAAATGAGCCGGCTTTGCCATCCGTTTCCGCCCGTTTTTGACGAAAACTCCCGTATGCTGTTGCTTGGCAGTTTCCCTTCCCCGGCGTCCCGGGAAAAAGGGTTTTTCTACCTGCACCCACAGAACCGCTTCTGGCCTGTGCTGTCCGCCGTGCTGGAAGCGCCGCTGCCCCAAAATAACGAGGAGCGGCGGGAGTTATTGCTTTCCCGCCGCATCGCCCTGTGGGACGTGCTGGCCGCCTGCGACATCTCAGGGGCGGACGACAGCTCCATCAGAAACGCCGTGCCCAACGACCTGTCTCCCATCTTCTCCGCCGCCGATATTCGGGCGGTCTTTACCACGGGGCAGGCGGCGTTTCGGCTATATAAGCGGTTCCAGCAGCCGAAAACAAACATCCCCGCCGTCTCCCTGCCCTCCACCAGCCCGGCTAACGCGAAAATGCGGCTGGACGATTTGGTTGCCGCCTACAAAGCGATTTTACCCTATCTTTCCTGAGCATCCCATGCGGATGCTTTTTTGATTTGGAGGTGTACCCGTGATTATCAGCGCAAGCCGCCGGACGGACATTCCGGCGCTGTATTCCGACTGGTTCTTTTTGCGTCTTTCGGAAGGCTTTGCCTACGTCCGGCACCCCATGCATCCCCGCAGGGTCTACCGCGTTTCCCTGCTTCCCGAGAATGTGGACGGATTTGTGTTCTGGACGAAAAACCCCCTGCCGATGCTGGACCGGCTGCACCTGCTCTCGGCGTACCCGTATTACTTCCAGTTCACGCTGACGCCCTACGGCAGCGACGTGGAAGCCAACCTCCCCTCTAAAGAGGACGCAATACTCCCGGCTTTTCTGCGGCTGGCGGAGAAAGTCGGGCCAGAACGCATTATCTGGCGCTACGACCCTATTCTGCTAAACGCAAAGTACACGCCGGAAGCGCACCTGGAAGCCTTTGACCGCTTAGCGCGCCGGCTTTCGGGATACGCCAAGCAATGCACCATCAGCTTTCTGGATTTCTACCCCAAAATCGCCCGGGCGGTGGAGCCTTTGCGGCTGTTTCCAATTCCAGACGAAGCGAAAATCCGCCTGGCAGGGCAAATTTCCGCCGTCGCTGCCGAGTACGGGATTGCCGTTACCGCCTGCGCGGAGAGTTTGGACCTTTCGGCGTGGGGCGTCGGCAAGGCCTGCTGCGTCGACGGACGGATTTTCGAGCAGATTACCGGTATGCCTTACAAAAAGGACAAAGACAAAGGCCAGCGGCCGGAATGCCGGTGCGTGCCCAGCGTCGACATCGGCGCCTACAACACCTGTACCCACGGCTGCCGGTACTGTTACGCCAATTACAGCGCAACGTCCACCCGAAAAAACGCCGGAAACTTCCGCCCGGATTCGCCCCTTTTGTGCGGTACGGTGTCCACCCAGGACGTTGTGACCGAACGGAAAGCCGAATCGGCCCGTTTGACGCAGATTTCGCTGTTTGAGTAAGACCGTGAGCGGGCTGCCCATCCGTTCTGCCGGCAGCATTTGAAAAATTCGCCTGTTCTTTCCAACCTTTCTTCCCAGCCGTGTCTATCTAAGTGAAAGCGCGCTTTCAAGGAGAATTTCCATGACCAGACAGGATGCCGAACGAATAATAACTGAAAACCTGAAGCCCATCTTTGGGTTTGCGCTGAAGCGCTGCGAAAACACGCAGGACGCGGAAGACCTGGCCCAGGATATTGTGCTCAAGGCCTTCCGGGCGTTTCTCATCCGGGACGACATCGCCGACCCGGGCAAGTTCCTCTGGACAATTGCCCACAACGCCCTGTCCAACTACTACCGGGACGGAGCGAAGTTCTCTATGGGCGTTCCCCTGGAGGATATTCCGGATGATTGGGCCGACCCGGAAGCGTTTTTCGAAGAAGACGACCGGGAAACCGCCGCCCGGCTGCAGCTGGAGATTGCGTATCTTTCTATATTGCAGCGGCGGATTGTCATCGCCTACTACTTCGAAAACAAGCCGCAAGCAAAAATTGCGGAGGAGCTGGGCATCCCCGTCGGCACGGTGAAATGGCACCTGTTTGAGGCGAAAAAAGACTTGAGGAAATGGATGGAAACCATGCGGAAAACAGGCGAACTGAAGTTTAACCCGATACGGTTCACAAGCAGCTACATTAGCGGGTCGCCGGGCAAGAAATCCTTCGACGAATTCTTTCGTTCGCCTTTGACTCAGAATCTCTGTTACTGCGTGCGGAACACGGCGAAAACCGTGCAGAAAATCGCGGACGAGCTTGGCGTCTCTCCCGTCTATGTGGAAGACGAAGTCGAGTTTCTGGCCGAGTACGGGTTTTTGCTGGAGGAAAAGGGCAAATACATCGCCAATTTCATCATCGAAGAATCCACTTCCGAGCTGCTGACCCTGCGGGACAGCATGTACAAGCAGGCTGCCGTCCCCTTTGCCAACGAGCTGTTCGACGAACTCACCTCCAGCGGCATTCTGGACGATCCCGCCATCGTCTGTCACCAGACCGACGAGTCTCTTACGGCAAACATGCATCCAAAGGCCGACCGCAATTTCCTCTTATGGTCTCTCCTCCCCTTTGTCGCCGCCTGGTCGGGCGAACACCTCATGGAGGAGAAGGTTTCCTTTGAAGAGGCGGCGACCATCCGCCCCGACGGCGGACACTACATTTTCCATGCCGCCGTGCAGCCGGAGAGTCTGGTTCTGCCGGACGACTATGTGCACATGCGCAATTGGAACGGCCCTATGTGGCAACGCAACGGCAGACAAGCTATCTGGCAGGTGGACAGCGACTGGTCCGGCAGGGAACCGTCCGGAGAGAGAGACGTGCCCAACGAACTTAGGAGAACTCTGAATTTGTACAACGCCTTCAAAGAAGGGACCGCTTCCAAGTCAGACATCGCTTGGCTGGCCGAGCGGGGATACGTGAAAGTTGCCGGCGATTGCCGGTACGCCTG
>JAKPBM010000115.1 GCA_029778935.1 Bacillota bacterium
GGTGACTATGTAGAAAAGCCAGATAAAAGGTTTCAGGCGGTTGTAGTCAAAGAAGGTAAAGCCCAGCAATGCGCCCAGGCCCAGCAGGGCAAAGGAGACCTGGCGGGTGATGTAGTAGTTGGGCGTGCCGAACTCCTCTAAGGACCAGGCGTAGCTGGCCGAGTACATCATAACCAGCCCGAAGGCCACCAGGACAAGCACCAGCACCAAAAAGGGGACATCCAAAGGCACATAGCGGGGAACCGCCGCTTCGCCTTTGGAGGGAGATTCGGCCAGAAGCTGTTCAATTTTCGCTTCGCCGGGAGGAGGGGCGTTTTTCCGTCCCACCACGGCTTCAAAGTTTTGATCCTGCGCCCGCTTTTTGGCCTTGTCGGGCTTGGATCTGACCGGAAGTTCCGCCGGCGGTTTCTTTCGTTTCGAGACATCCCGCGTCATCTTCGCTACTTTCGTATCGTAGGCCCGATGCGCGGCCGAACGGCTTGGTCGCTTCCTGTCCATAGTATCCGCCTTTCCGCCCGAAGTTTGATTACATGCTTACAGTTTTGGCAAAATGCCGGCCATGGCCAGCGCCGACATCAAAAGAGACACAAACGAGAACACGAAGAAAATCTTCCGTTCCTTCCATCCGCACATTTCAAAGTGGTGATGGATGGGGGCCATTTTAAAAAGCCGCTTGCCGCCGGTCAGCTTGAAATAGCCCACCTGCAGCGTAACGGACAGCGTTTCCACCACGTACACAAAGGCGGCCACCGGCAGAATCAGCGGGATATCCAGCACGAACGCCATGCCGGCCACCATGCCGCCCAGGAAAAGGGAACCTGTGTCGCCCATGAAGATGCGGGCCGGGTTGAAGTTGTAATACAAAAAGCCGACAAGGCCGCCCACCAAAGCGGCGGCCAGCGCGGAAATATGCAGATACTCCTGCCCGAACAGGTACGCCGCCGCGCCGAAGAAAAGGGCGATGGGGATGGTTACGCCCGTGGCCAGGCCGTCGACGCCGTCGGTTAAATTGGCGGCGTTGATGACGCCCAGAATGCCGATGATGGACACGGCGTAGTAAATCGTCCAGTGGACGGTCAGGGTGTAATTGGTAAAGGGGATGTAGAACTCGCTGGTCACATACCCCATATGGCGCAGCAGCGCCAGAAACACGGCCGTCACGGCAATCTGCAAGGCCAGTTTTTGCCGCGGGGTCAGGCCCAAATTTTGCTTTTTGGCGATTTTTTCATAGTCGTCTAAAGCGCCGATTAACCCGCAGGACAACGCGAGAAACAGCACCACGAGAAAGCCGTACTCCCCTTCTGAGATAAAGCGGAAGGCCAGGGGAATCATGGCCGCCAGCACGCCGAGGATAAACAGCAGCCCGCCCATGACGGGGATGCCCTGCTTGCTCTTATGCCACTTGGGCCCGATTTCCAGAATCGTCTGCCCCATTTTCTTTTTGACGAGGATGGGGATGATGAACACCCCGGAAATAAGCGAAGCCACAAGGGAGATGGCAAACGCCACGACAATCGTTATGTACGGTTCCATATCTTAATGAACCTCCCGTTTTTCTCTGGTAAGGCCGCGTTTGGCACAAAACGCGTCCAGCACTTCCTCCATGCGCATGCCGCGGCTGCCCTTAAACAGCACGGAATCGCCCTTCTGCACCTGTTCGGCCAGGAAATCCGCCGCCTCCTGCTTTGTAAAGTAATACACTTTACATCCCGAAAAGGCCGCTTCCTCCGCGGCAAACCGCATATGTTCGCCGCAGACGACCAGCACGTCGGCGGAACCGCAGGCGGTGCGCCCGACTTCCCGGTGGGCCTGCTCCGCATAGGCGCCCAGCTCCAGCATGTCGCCCAGAACGGCAAACCGCCGGCCGGGCAGGCCCTTCAGCACGGCCAGCGCGGCTGCCATGGAATCGGGGCTGGCGTTGTAGCAGTCTTCCAGGATGTGGATGCCGTCGGCCTGATACAGCCGCTGCCGCATGGCGGCGGGAGCGGCGTTTTCCAGCGCTTTCGCCATTTTTTCCGGGGCGATGTCGTGCAGAAGGCCCACGGCAATCGCCAAAAGCGCGTTCTGCACGTTGTGCAGCCCGGGCAAAGGGAGGAACACGGAAAACTTCGCCGCGCCGCAAACAGTAAAGCGCGTTCCGTTTTCCGTTGCCTGCACGTCTTTGGCCCAGAGGAAGCTTCCTTCCGGCCCGACGGGAAGCACGCGCAGGTGCTTTGTTTCCGGCTGGTTTAAAAGCAGCGGCTCAAAGCCGTTCACGACCAGGGGGGAGCCTTCCCGCATGGAAGCGGCGATTTCCAGCTTGGCTTTCGCGATGTTTTCCCGGCTGCCCAGATGTTCGATGTGGGCCGTGCCGATGTGGGTGATGACGGCCACATCGGGCTTTGCGGCAAAGGTCAGCCGCTCGATTTCACCCCGCGCCGACATGCCCAGCTCGGTCACGGCGGCGGTATGGGTTTGGTCAAGGCTTAAAAGGGTCAACGGAAGGCCCAGTTCATTATTGTAGTTGCCTTCGGTCTTGCCGACCGTATAGGTCGTCGCCAGAACGCCGGCGATGAGGTCTTTCGTTGTGGTTTTGCCCACGCTTCCGGTAACGGACACCATGGAAAGGCGCAGGGTTTTCCGGTAGGCCGCGGCCAGATGAAAGAGGGCTTCTTTGGTGTTGTCCACAAATATGGCCCGTTCGGGATAGGGGACGTTCCGGCCCGTCTCGGCCAGAAAACCGGAAGCGCCGTTATTTAAAGCACTTTCGATATAGTCGTGCCCGTCGGCGTTGGCCCCGGGCAGGGGGACAAAGAGAGAGCCGTTATGCACTTTCCGCGAGTCGATGCAGACGTTGTCCGCCGTCCAAGGTATGGCGTTTTCAGGGAGAAATGCGGAGACTCCTTCCGATTGCAAAAGACTCAAAAGCGCCTGCGCGGAAAGCGCGTCCATACGGTGTCCTCCTTCGGGTTATTTTCCGAGGTGTTCGCGGATGACTTCGCGTTCATCCAGATGATATCTTACGCCGTTAATTTCCTGATATGTCTCATGGCCCTTGCCGGCCAGCAGAATAAAGTCGCCGGGTTTGGCCATGTCCAAGGCGGCGGCGATGGCTTCCCGCCGGTTTTCAATGACGATGTGGTTTTTGCCCGTCATGCCTGCCAGAATGTCGTTGATGATAGCCATGGGCTCCTCCCGGCGGGGGTTGTCGGAGGTGACGACGCAGACGTCGGACAGGAGCTCGGCGATTTTGCCCATGATGGGGCGCTTGGCTTTGTCCCTGTCGCCGCCGCACCCAAAGACGGTGATAACCCGCCCTTTTGCCACGCCCCGCACCATTCTGAGGATATTTTCCAGCGCGTCGGGCGAATGGGCATAGTCTATCATAACGGTATAATCCCTGTCAACGGGAACAATTTCCGCCCGGCCGACGACTCCTTTGCTCTGGGCCAAAGCGGCGGAGATTTCAGGCAGGGTCAGCCCCAGCCCGCGGCAGACGCCGATGACCGTCAAAGCGTTATAGACGGAGAACTCGCCGGGGATGCCCAGCCGCATCCGTTCGATGCCGCTTTCATCCAGCGCCACAAACTCCACCGCGTCGGGGTGCAGCTTGACGCTTTTGGCGATGAGGTTTGCCTCGTTCTTTTTTATGGAATAGGTGATGGTCCGCCCTTTGGCGGCGGCCAGCATGGTAGGGGCCGCCTCGTCGTCTAAATTGATGACGGACACGTCGCTCATGGCAAAGAGGGTTGCCTTCGCCGCGGCGTAGGCTTCCATGGTTTTATGGAAGTCCAGGTGGTCCTGGGTCAGGTTGGTAAAGGCCGAAGCGGCAAACTCCATGCCGTAGACCCGGCCCAGCGCCAGCGCGTGGGAGGAAACCTCCATGGAAACATACCGGCAGCCGGCTTTGACCATTTCGGCCAGGTACGACTGGAACACGAGAGCGTCGGGCGTGGTGGACTTGCTTTCAATGTCCGTGTTGCCGTAGACCACGTGCAGCGTGCCGATTAACCCGCAGGAAAGGCCGTTATGTTCCAGCACCGAGCGGATAAGGTGGGACGTGGTGGTTTTGCCGTTGGTGCCGGTAACGCCGATGAGCTTAAGGCGTTTGGCCGGGTTGCCGTAGAAGTTGGCGGCGGCAAGGGAAAGGGCCGTCTGCACGTCGGGTACCCGCACGTGGGGGATATTGTCCGGCAAAGGCTGATCGCAGAACAATACGGCGCCTAAACTTGCGGCCTGTTCGGCGTAGCGGATGCCGTGGTCGCCGGAAGTGATCCCCGGCAAGGCGGCAAAAAGGGTGTTGGGGCCGGCTTTGCGGCTGTCGCTGACAAAATGCGCGATTTCCGCCGTTTCGGAAACGCCCGCCAGGGCATATTCGATTCCGTTCAGAATGTCTTTTAATTGCATGACCGAATCCAATCCTTTCCGAAGTGGGCAACCTGCCGGCTGCCGACAGTGCGTGGTAAGACTTATTCGCCGACTTCCGTGCTGCCGTAGAACTCCGCCGAAACGACCGACCCGACGGCAACCACCGTATCCTTGGCGGGGGATTGCCGCTTGACCGTCAGCACCTCGTCGGTCTGTACGCCCAAAGCGCCGCCCGGCGAAATGTACAGGCCAAGCTCGGAAAGAATTCTGGTAGCCTGTTCGTAGGTCTTGCCCGTGAGGTCCGGCACTTTCACCGTGCTGCTCTCCGGTTCGACGCCGCAGTAGAGGATTACCTTGGCGTTGGTGGGGATCTTAGAGCCGGAGCGCGGCCACTGGGCGGTGACTTTGTCGCCGCTGCCGCGGACTTCGACGTTGGTAAAGCCCTGCTGTTTCAGCACGGTCTGGGCCCAGCCCTTGTCGCCGCCGACGACCAGCGGCACGCTCATTGCCAGCCTGGCCCGGTCGGCGTCCGAGTACACGGGCTGCACGCCCAGATAGGGCAAAAGGTCGCTCATAATCCGGCCGACGACGGGGGCCGCGATCTGGCCGCCCTGATGCAGAGCGCCCGTCGGCTCATCCAGCAGCACGAGCACGGCCACCTGCGGGTCGTCCATGGGAGCCACGCCCAGGAAAGAAGCGATGTAGTATTTGCCGCCTTCGGCCACTTCCTTGTCGCGCTTTTCGGAAGTGCCCGTCTTGCCGCCGACGCGGTAGCCCGGCACGTAGGCGTTTTTGCCCGTGCCCTTGGAGACGACGCCTTCCAAAAGGGTGCGCATGGTGTCCGACGTTTTGGAGGAGATCACCTGCCGCACGACGGTGGGGGAGTATTCCTCGATGATGTTGCCGTTTTCGTCGGCCAAAGCCTGCACCACGTAGGGTTTCATAAGCTTGCCGCCGTTGACGACGGCAGAGACGGCCGTAATCATCTGAATGGGCGTGATTTTAAAGGTCTGGCCGAAGCTGTAAGTGGCCAGGGTGACGTCGGCGCCAAATCTTCCGTCGGTAAAGGTCTGATAGGTGTGGTAGTGAACGCCTTTGATAGGCGACGTTTCGCCCAGCATGTCGATGCCGGTTTTTTCGGTAAAGCCGAAGGCCTGGAAATATTCGTAAAATTTCTTGTTGCCGATGGCGGCGCCGATGCGCATAAACGCCACGTTGCAGGAGTTCTGCAGCGCCTCGGCAAAGGTTTGGCCGCCGTGGCCGGTGGTTTTCCAGCAGTGGATGATGCGGTCGCCGACCACATGGCTGCCGCCGCAGCCGAAATGGCTGTTCAAGCCGACGACGCCTTCTTCCAGGCCGATGGAGGCGGTGATAATCTTAAAAACGGAACCTGGCTCGTACGGCTCCTGAATGGGGCGGTTAGCCCACTGTTCAAACATGTACTGCAGGCGCAGCAGTTCCCGCTGGTCTTCGGGGGCCGCTTCGATCTGGGCGGCTTTTTCCTTGTCGGCGATGGTGCGCGGGTTGTTCAGGTCGTAGTCGCCCTTTTGGGCCATGGCCAGAATGGCGCCGGTTTTGACGTCCATCACGATGCCGCGGACGCCTTCGTTGCACCCGTTTTCTTCCCAGGCGATTTCCAGATGCTTTTCCAGAATCTGCTGCACGCCGTAGTCGATGGTTAAAACCAGGCTTTTGCCGTTCTGGGCTTCAAAATACTGCTCGAAATAGAAGGGCATTTCGCTGCCCTTGTTGTTTTTCGCCGTGATGACGCGCCCGACCACCCCTTCCAGCACGGAGTCGTATTTTAATTCCAGCCCGTACTGGCCTTCGTTGTCGTAGTTGGTAAAGCCGATGACGTTGGCGGCCAGGTTGGAATAGGGGTAGTAGCGCTTGGTGTCCTCAAAGAGCTTGATGCCCGCCAGCTTGTGCTCGGTTTTAAATTCCCGCACCTTGTCGGAGATGTCCTTTTCCACTTTGCGGGCGACGATTTCGTAGTAGCTCTTTTTGTTGGTCGTGCGCTTGTACACCGTGTCGTAGTCCAGCCCTAATATTTCCGATAGCCCCCTGGCAATGAGCTGGGCTTCTTCCTCGTCCTTGATTTCCGCGGGGGAGATGACGATGGTGTTCACTGTGGCGCTAATGGCCAGCGGGATCATGTTCCGGTCGTAAATCGACCCGCGGACGGGGGAAACCAGCATGTCGCGGGTTTGCTGGGCGATGGCCTTGCTTTGCAATTCCGCCGCGTCCCGCACCTGGATGGTGTACATCTTGTAGATTAAGATGGGGACGATGACCAGCACGAGAACGGACAGAACGATGACCATGCGCAAAATAGTTCCGTTTTTGGCTGATCTAGCTTTCATTGCAAATGTCCTCCCATTGGGCTTTTACCTTCATTTTATGGGTTATGTCCTTCCAATATTCCCGTTTGGCGGGCGCAGGCGAACCCTTTGGCCGGTCAAAAAGAACGCAAAGCGGCGGAACGCAGCCTTTTGCCAAAGCCGCTCTTTCCGCCGGTTTTCTTCCCGTAACTTAAGGGTGTCAATTGATGAAGCGCCAGATAAGCAGGACGCCGTCTTTAATTTTACTCCAGAGGATAGAGCCGATGCTTTCCTCCGATTCGGCGGCGCCGGCCACGACGAACTGCTCGTCGCCCTGGCTGTTAAGGAGCGAAACCTGCCTGTCCGACAGGCGGACCATCTCCAGCTCGTCCCGGGCGATGGCCTCGATTTCCGCCAGGGAAATGCGCTTGCTCTGCTCTAAGTTCAGAGCCGACTGCTCTTTCTGCAAAGCGGTGATTTCCTTTTTCATGGCGGAGTTTTCCACCGCCAGCACCGTCAGCTCCGAATAGGCTTTGACGATCTGCCCTAAAAGAAACGCCGCAATAATCAAAAGCCCTGCGTACACCAGCCAGAACCGGCTGGCCCGCCGCGTTTCGGCCAGGGTCGCCGGCCGTTTTTCCGGCACCACCTGCGGCCGTCGGGCCGGTTCGACGGTAGGCTGCGGCTGTCGGCGGGGTTCCTCCTTCGGGATAGCCACTGCGGTAGCGGCGGCCGAGCCTTGCGTACGATATTCGAATGCCGAGTCGTAATAGGGCGCGGTATTCCTGTTGCGCATGTGGCTTTCTCCTTTTCTTTCGTAGTCGGCGGGTCAGAGTTTTTCTGCAATGCGGAGCTTGGCGCTTCTGGCCCGGGGGTTTTCCTCCAGTTCCGCGTCTGTCGCGGTAATCGGCTTTTTTGTGATGACCCGCAAGGTGGGCGACGCGCCGCACACGCAGACGGGAAACTCCTTCGGGCAGGTGCATCCCGCCGACGCTTTGGCAAACAAGGTCTTGGTAATCCGGTCTTCCAGCGAGTGAAAGGAGATGACGCAGACGCGGCCGCCGGGATTTAAGCAGTCGATAGCGGCCTGGATGCCTTCCTCCGCGACCCCCAGTTCGTTGTTCACGGCGATGCGGATGGCCTGGAAACTCCGTTTAGCGGGGTGCTGTTTTTCCCGTTTGGCATAACCTGCCGGAATGGCGGAAACGATAATGTCCCTAAGGGCGGAGGTAGTTTCAATGGGAGCTTTTTCTCTTGCTTTGAGAATGGCTGAGGCAATCTGGGAAGCAAAGCGCTCTTCGCCGTAGTCGCGAAGGATTCTGGTAAGCTCCCCGTGGGAGATGCGGGCTAAAAGCTCCGCGGCGGTTTCGCCTTTGCTGGTGTCCATGCGCATGTCCAGCGGGGCGTCGGCCTGGTAGGAAAAGCCCCGGTCTTTGTTGTCCAGCTGATAGGAGGACACGCCCAGGTCAAACAGGATCCCGTCGGCGCCTTGCAGGCGGAAGGAGCGGAGCACGCCAGAAAGTTCGGCAAAATTCGCCTTTACGGCGCGAAACCAGGGGAACTCTGCCAGCCGGGCCGAGGCGGCGGCCAGGGCGTCGTCGTCCTGGTCGATGCCGATTAACAGCCCGTCCGGCCCCAGACGTTTTGCGATTTCGTAGGAATGGCCTCCGCCGCCCAAAGTGCAGTCCACATAGACGCCGTTTTTGCGGATGCGCAGGCCTTCCAGACATTCCGCAAGCAGAACCGGTTTATGAGAAAATTCCATGGCGTGCCCCTTTGTCTATGCAAAATCGAAATCAGAAGTCGATGGAGTCCACGATGTCCTTGACGTCGTCGTTGGAAAGCTGAGACTTCTCCCATTCCTCCACGTCCCAAATCTCCACCCGGCTCTGGGTGCCCACCACCATGACGTTTTTGGTTATGCCTGCAAACTCCCGAAGCTGCTGGGGCAGAAGCAGTCTGCCCTGAGAGTCGACGCTGCACTGGGCGGCGGTAGAGAAGAAATAGCGCTGTAATTTGGAGGCGACGGAGAAGGGCTGTTTTCTTATTTTTTCCGAAAAAATTTCCCCTTCTTCGGGGGAAAAGAGCATCAGACACTTTTCGATGCCGCGGCAGATGATAATATTGTCCCAGAGGTGGTCTTTAAACCGGGCGGGAAAAAACAAACGCCCCTTGGCGTCTATCGTGTGTACCGAGCCGCCAATCAGCATTGCTTGTCCGCCCTCCTTTCCTTTGGGGGGAGGGAAAACTCCACTTTCCCTCCATTTTCCTGCCACTTTACTTTCAATTATACGGAAGGGGGGTGGAAAAATCAAGAGGGATGAGGAAAAAAACTTCCTCCAATATCCGATAATATGGGCCAAATGAGAAGATTTTTCGGAAAAACAGAACAATTGTTTGGGTTGTTGCTGCGCGCGTTTGCAAGACAGACGGAATTTGCGGAAAAAACGTGCGCATAAACGGCAAAAGTAAATAAAAAAATAACACCGTTACACATTAGAAGTTGACTTTTGGGGAAAAAGAAGCTATTCTAT
>JAKPBM010000161.1 GCA_029778935.1 Bacillota bacterium
CGCTTTCCGCATACATCACCAAGCGGCTGGTGGACGTGGGCGCAAACCAACTACAAACGGGCGGGGGAATTACGCCCATTCTGCCGTGGCTTTTCGCCCTGGCGGTTGTCTTAATCCTTTTTAACCTGCGGGAACTGTTCGAACAGCTTTTAAAAATCCGGATTTCCCATAAGCTAAGGGACAATCTGCTTCCTCGGCTGATCCAAAAATACCGGGACATGGATTATCCATGCTTTGAGGACCGGGAAACCAGAGACCTTCTGGCCCGGGTCGGCGCCAACCCCGAGCAGACGCTGCCGGAGATGTTCTGGAGCCTTTTGGTCCTCCCTCAGCTGGGAGTGCAGCTGGTCGGCTATGCCTGGCTGTTCGCCCAAACGGCCTGGTGGGTCCTTTTGGGGCTTGCGGCCTTTTCCATTCCCATATTTCTTGTGAACTTCCGCAACATGCGGGACGAATACGACCTGCGCGTGCAGCTCTCCGAGCCCCAGCGGCGCACCTCCTACCTCTCGGGGCTGCTTACCTCCCGGGCGGCGGCCAAGGAAATGCACGTGTTCGGCCTGCACGGCTACATAAACAAACGGTGGTACCAAGAGGAAACCGCCATCCTGAAAGAGAAAATGCGGGTGTTCGCCGGCCAGCAGCGGCAACCTCGTGCCGGCTTTTCTGGACGCCGCGTTTGTGTCCGCGGGGCTCATTCTGTTTGCCCTTTCAATTCTGAAAGGGAAGATGACCTTTGGCGCGTTTGTGGCGCTCACATCCCAGCTGCCAACACTGGTGTCGCTGTTTTCCTGGGACCTGCCCTACGTCGTTTCCAACGTCTCGTTCCAAAAGAGCGTGTGCGAGGAATTTTACCGCCTTCTTTCCCTGCCTGAAAGGAGCAAGGGGAGGAAGGCGAGGACGAGGACTTCGCCGTTATGGCCTTTGAAAACGTTCGTTTCGCCTACCCGGGCACAGAGCGGGAAATCCTAAAGGGCGTTTCCTTCCGGATCGAAAAAGGCCGCCATGCGGCGCTGGTGGGCGAAAACGGCGCGGGCAAATCGACGATTATCAAACTCCTGTTGGGGCTGTACCGCCCCACGTCGGGCCACATCACCGTGAACGGCAAGGACATCGCCGCCCTTTCCGACAAGGCCCGCAAAAAACTCTTCTCCGCCGTGTTCCAGGACTTCGTCAGCTACAACCTCACCCTGCGGGAAAATATCGCTTTGGGCAGCATCCCGCAAATGGCCGACGACGAAGCGGTTTTATACGCTGCGGACAAAGCGGCGGCAGGCGACATCGCGCGGGAAGTGGGGCTAAATACCCATTTGGGCAAGGTGTATGAGGACGGTGCCGACCTATCCTTCGGCCAGTGGCAGCGGCTGGCCATCGCCCGGGCGGTGATGGCGGACGGCGAAATTCTGATTTTAGACGAACCTACCGCCGCCCTCGACCTCATGGCGGAAGCGGAGATATACCAAAGTTTCCTGCGCAGCATGCGGGACAAAACGTGCCTTGTCATCTCCCACCGGCTCGGCTCGGCCAGAAACTCCGACGAGATTCTGGTGCTTTCCGACGGGGTCATCCAGGAACAGGGCTCCCATGCGGAACTTATGGAACGGGGCGGCCTGTACGCAAAGATGTTCGCCCTGCAGGCCCAGTGGTATCAAAGCGAGGTGAAGGCGGAATGAACGCAGCGGCCATCGGAAAAGCGGAAAAAGCCCCCCGGCTGAAAACATTGCGGCGCATTGTCGCTTTGGCGTTCAAAACGTCGCGGGCCAGCGTTTTGCTCGTGCTTTTACTGAGCGTGGGCGAGGGTGCGCTTCCGGCGGGGGTTACCTACCTCTGGAAAGTCATCTACGAAACGGCGTATCAGATCGCTTCCGGCGAAGCGGGTGTGGAGAAAATCTACGTGCCGGTGCTGCTGTTTATCCTGATCCAGGTGGTAACGCAGATTGTCAGCATGGCCTCGGCCGGCATACTGACCCGGCAGAAAGAGCTAATCAAGTTCAACCTGTTAAAATATACCCATGACGTCATCGCCAGCATCCCGCTGGAGGAATACGAAACCTCCCAATTCTACGACACTGCCGCCCGGGCCAACGAGGTTTTGAACAGCAACCGATTTATAACGCTTTTGAACTCCGTTTTACACGTGTTCCGCATGGCGATCACCTGCGTAAGCGTCACCGCGGTGCTGGCCTCCTTCAGCCCGTGGCTGGTGCTGTTCTGTCTGGTGAGCATTCTGCCGCCGCCGGTAGCCCGTATTGTGCGGGGCCGGCAGTACTACTACATGAAGCGGTACC
>JAKPBM010000167.1 GCA_029778935.1 Bacillota bacterium
AACGGAAACAAGCCCCCGGTCCGCGGGGACAAACATATACTACGAGAAACAGAGGCAGCAACAGATGAAACTTGGTATCGTCGGTTTACCTAACGTAGGAAAAAGCACATTGTTTAACGCACTGACCAACGCCGGCGCCGCGGCGGCCAACTATCCTTTCTGTACCATCGACCCCAACGTGGGCGTTGTGCCGGTGCCCGATGCGAGGCTGGACGCGCTGGCCAAAATGTACGACCCCGACAAGGTGACTCCCGCCGTTATCGAATTTGTGGACATCGCCGGGCTGGTCCGCGGCGCGTCCAAAGGGGAAGGGCTGGGCAACCAGTTTTTGTCCCACATCCGCGAAGTCGACGCCATTGTGCACGTCGTCCGCTGCTTTGAGGACGACGACATCACCCACGTGGACGGCAACGTCGACCCCGTCCGGGACATTGAAACCATCCAGCTGGAGCTGATTCTTTCCGACGTGGAGATTGTGAACCGCCGCATCGACAAGGCGAAAAAGCTGGCCAAAGGCGACAAAAAGTTTGAAGCCGAGGCGGAGCTTCTGACCCGTCTCGTTGCCCATTTGGAAGAAGGCAGAACCGCGTCCTCCTTTGTCTGCGAACCCGAAGAACGGGAGATTATCAACGGCATGCCCCTTCTGTCCAATAAAAAGGTGCTGTACGCCGCCAACATGAGCGAAGAAGACTTCGCCGGCGGCTACGAGAGCAACAAGGGCTACCAGGCCGTTTTGGAACGGGCCAAAGAGGAAAACGCCAGGGTCATCCCCGTCTGCGCCAAGCTGGAGGAGGAAGTGGCGGGCATGGAGCCGGAAGACAAGGCCATGTTCCTAAACGACCTGGGTCTGACCCAGTCCGGTCTGGACAGGCTTGTGCAGGCGTCTTATGACCTTCTGGGCCTGATTTCCTTCCTCACCGCCGGCAAGCAGGAAGTCCGCGCCTGGACGATTCGGAAAGGCACCAAAGCGCCCCAGGCGGCGGGCGTTATCCATTCGGACTTCGAGCGGGGCTTTATCCGCGCCGAAGTGGTGGCGTACGACGACCTGATGGCTTCCGGCAGCATGGCGGCGGCCAAGGAAAAGGGCCTGGTCCGCAGCGAAGGAAAGGACTATGTGATGCAGGACGGCGACGTGGTGCTGTTCCGTTTTAACGTGTAGGTATGAAGGTTATAAGAAAGGCTTCCGACGGGCAGCGGGTGGCCATACTGGACATTCTGCGGGGCGTTTCCATTTTGCTCATGGTGGTGTACCATTTCGCCATCGATTTACACTATCTGGGAAGGCTTCCGTCGAAAATCATGTTCCACCCGTTTGTGAACTTCCTGCAGGTGTTTTTTGCTTCGCTGTTTATCCTCATTTCCGGGGTGTCCTGCCGCTTTTCGCGGAGAAACGCCAAACGGGGTTTGCTTTTGCTTGCGTTCGGGCTGGGGGTGACGCTGGTTACTTATGTGTTTGACAAAAACAGCGTCGTCATGTTCGGCATTCTGCACTTTCTGGGTACGGCGGCGCTGATTTTTGCCGCGCTCCGCCCGATGCTGGACAAAATCCCTTTGGCCGTACAGCCGTTTCTCTATATTATCGGGGCCGTTTCCACCTGGCATATCCCTGACAGGATATACAACGTAAAGTACCTGGGTTTTCTCGGCTTCCGCTCGGGAAACTTCATTTCCTCCGACTATTTCCCCGTTCTGCCCAACATCTTTATCTATCTTCTGGGCACATGGATTGGCGTTTACGTTGTAAACCGGAAGATGCCCGGCTGGTTTTACAGGATTCGCTGCAAATTTTTTGAAACCGTCGGCCGGAATACACTGATTATCTATCTCGCGCACCAGCCCGTTTTGATGGGGCTT
>JAKPBM010000172.1 GCA_029778935.1 Bacillota bacterium
GATGAGAAACTTTCCCCTTTTCCGCCGGGTTCATTCGTCCGAACGAACGGCCCGTGGTCGCCTCGGCGAAAACGGGGTCGTAGCCGAAGCCGCCCGTGCCGTCCGGCTCAAATAAAATGCGGCCGTGGCACTCGCCCCGGGCCAGAATATATTCGCCTTCGGGGAACACGCAGCACAAAACGCAGACGAATTTGGCCCCCCGCTCGCCTTCGGGCACGGTTTCCATCTGCCGCAGAAGGTGCTGGAACCGCTCGCCGTCGGTCAGGTCCTCGCCGCCGTAGCGGGCGGAGTACACGCCCGGCGCGCCGCCCAGCGCGTCCACGCAAAGGCCGGAATCGTCGGCAATCGCCGGCATGCCGGTGGCCTGGCAGACGGCCTGGGCCTTGATAAAAGCGTTTTCTTCAAAAGTTGTCCCCGTTTCCTCGGGGAACACGGAAACGCCCGCCGCCGCCATGCTGACGGAAGAGATGCCAAACTCGGAAAGCAGCTCCTGCAGCTCGCTGAGCTTGGCCACGTTGTTGGTGGCAATCACGAAGCGCTCCCGTTTCATCGGCCCATGACCTCCCGTTGCAGCCGGCAAAGCTCGGCAATGGCGGTTTCTCCCATGTCTAACAGGGTGTTCAGCTCGTCCCGGCTGAAGGGGCGCTTTTCGCCCGTCCCCTGCAGCTCGATGACGCGCCCGTCGGCGGTCATGACCATGTTGAAGTCCGCCTCGGCCGCGCTGTCTTCCGAATAGTCCAGATCCAAAAGGCACACGCCGTTGACTATGCCCACGGACACGGCGGCCACCTGCTCGCGTATGGGGTTCTTCGCAAGCATCCCCTGAGCCGCCAGCTTTTCGCAGGCCAGCCACAGCGCCAGCCACCCGCCCGTAATAGACGCCGTTCTCGTTCCGCCGTCGGCCTGCAGTACGTCGCAGTCCACCGTCAGCGAAAGGCCGGTCAGCGCGTTCAGGTCGGTCACACTTCGCAACGCCCGGCCGATGAGCCTTTGAATCTCCGACGAACGGGGCGCGATGCGCAGCTTGGTGATGTCCCGCTGGTTTCTCTGCTGGGTGGCGCAGGGCAGCATGGCGTACTCGGCCGTAACCCAGCCGGACTCTGTGCCCAGCAGGTGGGGCGGCACGCGGTTTTCCGCCGTGACGCAGCACAGCACCCGGGTTTTCCCCGCCTCCACCAGCACGCTGGACAGGGGGTATTCGCAGTAGTCCAGCGTAAAGGAAACGGGGCGCAGCTCGTTTTCTTTTCGGTTATACGATCTCATACATTCTTCTCCCGCTTATTCAAATAAGGCGTCTATGAACAAATCCGGGTCAAACTCGGCCAGATCGTCGATTTTTTCACCCAGACCCGTATATACCACGGGGATCCCGAAGCCGCTGGACACGGCGATGGCGATGCCGCCTTTGGCCGTGCCGTCCAGTTTGGCAATAACCAGCCCCGTAATGCCCGCCACCTGCTGGAACTCTTTGGCCTGGGACAGGGCGTTCTGGCCGGTGGTGGCGTCCAGCACCAGCCACGTTTCTTTCACGGCCTCCGGCAGCTCCCTGTCAATCACACGGCGGATTTTCGCCAGCTCGTTCATGAGGTTTTGCTTGTTGTGCAGCCGCCCGGCCGTGTCGCACAGGATAATGTCCGCCTTGCGGGCCTTGCCGGCGGCGATGGCGTCGAAGATGACGGCGGCCGGGTCCGCCCCTTCCTGATGGCGCACGATGTCCACGCCGGCCCGCTCCGCCCAGATGGCCAGCTGGTCTGCCGCGGCGGCGCGGAAGGTGTCCCCTGCCGCAAGCAGCACCTTTTTGCCCTGCCTCTTCCATAGGGCCGCCAGCTTGCCGATGGTCGTCGTCTTGCCTACGCCATTGACGCCGATGACAAGCACGACCATGGGGCCGGAGCCTTCCTGTTTGGGGGCGGGTTTGGCCATCATGTCCTTTAAAATCTGCTTTAAAGCGTTCCGAACGTCCTCGGCCTGCTCCAGCTTTTGCTCTTTGATGGTTTTGCGCAGCTGCTCCATGACGCGGGTGGTGCACTCGACGCCCACATCCGCTAAAATCAGCACTTCCTCCAGCTCTTCCAGCAACTCTTCGTCCACTTTCTTGCCGCCGGAAAAGACGCTTTGCAGCATGCTTCCCAGGCTGTCGCGGGTTTTCTTCAGCCCGGCTTTGAGCTTGTCAAACAGTCCCATAGGCCACTTCCTTTATGTCAGCGCAAATTGCTTTTCCATCCCCGCCAGGTCCAACGAAAGCAGGCGGGATACGCCCTGCTCCTGCATGGTCACGCCGTAGAGAATATCGGCCTGCTCCATGGTGGTCCGGCGGTGGGTGACGACGATAAACTGGGTCTCGGCGGACAGCCGCCGTAAGTACGTGACAAAGCGCAGCACATTTACATCGTCCAGCGCCGCGTCGATTTCGTCCAGAACGCAAAACGGCGTCGGCTGCACTTTTAACAGCGCAAAGTACAGCGCAATGGCCACCAGCGCCCTTTCCCCGCCGGACAGCAGGGTGATGGACTTTAGATTTTTCCCCGGCGGCTGGGCTTTGATTTCGATGCCGCTGGTCAGGGGTTCGTCCGGCTCGGTCAGGTACAGTTCCGCCGTGCCCCCGTCGAAGATTTCGGAGAAGGTTTTGGAAAAACTCTCCGCAATGGCGGCAAAGCTTT
>JAKPBM010000182.1 GCA_029778935.1 Bacillota bacterium
CTGGTAAAGCGGCGTGTTCTTGGAAATGGGCGCAAGAGCCGGCTCTTTGTCGTAGGCAACGGCCTTGCACGCCGCCGGAACGGACGGGTACAAGCCTACGCCGACGCCGGCCAGAAGCGCCACGCCCAGCGCGGGGCCGCCGGCCTGGGCCGGAGCAGTGACGGGGCGGCCGAACACGTCGGCCAGCATCTGCCGCCAGAACGGGCTTTTGGAGCCGCCGCCGGAAAGGCGGATGTTGTCCGCGGAAAGGCCCAGAGCCTCGATTAACTCCAGACAGTCGTACAGCGAAAAGCTCACGCCTTCCAGAATCGCCCGCAGAAAGTCCCGCCGCTTGTGAACGGCGGAGATGCCGAAGAATACGCCCCGGGCGGCCGGGTCCAGATGCGGCGTGCGCTCGCCCATGAGATAAGGAAGAAAGAACAGCCCGTTGCAGCCCAAAGGCGACAGCGCTGCTTCCTTGTCCAGCAAAACGTAGGGGTCGACGCCCATCTGGGCGGCGGTTTCAATTTCCGAAGGGCAGAACTCGTCCCGAAACCACTTCAAAGAAAGCCCCGCCCCCTGGGTGACGCCCATGACATGCCAGCAGCCGGGCACGGCGTGGCACAGCGTGTGCAGCCGGCCCTGCGGGTCGACGGTCAACTTGTCCGTATGGGCAAAGACGACGCCGGAAGAGCCGATGGTGACGGAGACGACGCCTTCCTCCACGATGCCGTTGCCCACGGCCCCGGCGGCCTGGTCGCCCGCGCCGCCGGCCACAGGTGTTCCTTCCACCAGACCGGTGAGGGAAGCGGCCTGGGCCGAAACTTTGCCGGTAATTTCCGGCGACTCAAACACCGGCGGAAGCAGGGAAGAAGGGAGAGAAAGCCCGTCCAGCATGGTTTGGCTCCATTTGCGGGCGGGAACGTCCAGAAGCTGCGTGCCGCTGGCGTCGGAGACTTCCGTGGCGAACACGCCGGTGAGTTTATAGCGGATGTAATCTTTCGGAAGCAGGATTTGGGCGCATTTTGCGAAAATCTCCGGCTCGTTTTCCTGCACCCAGAGGATTTTGGCGGCGGTAAAACCCGTAATCGCCGGGTTGCCGGTGACGGCGATGAGCTTATCGCGGGTAAAGCGGTCGGTAAGCTCCTGCGCCTGGGCGGCCGTGCGCTGGTCACACCACAAAATAGCTGGGCGAAGGACATTGCCATGCCCGTCCAGCAAAACCAGACCGTGCATCTGCCCGGATAAGCCTAAGCCAGCGATGTCGGAAGGGTTCACCCCGCTTCGTTCGACGACGGAGCGCACCGTTGTCACCGTGGCGTCCCACCAGTCTTCGGGGTTTTGCTCCGCCCAGCCGGGGCGGGGCTGATGTAAAGGATATTCCGCCAGCGCGTCGCAAACCATACGGCCGGCGGCGTCAAACAGCACCGTTTTGGTGCCGGAAGTGCCGATGTCGATGCCGAGAAGATAGGCCATGTTGATTTTCCTTTCAAAGCCTACAGATACAAATTGATAAGCGTTTCCAAATACTCCTGCCGCCCGCTTTCCAGTTTCACTTCGTCCAGCGTATAGGCGTAGGCAGCCAGGGATTCCAGCGTGGCTTCGCCCTTAACGATGGCGGCGCCGATGCCGCTCTGGTAGCTTCTGTAGCGGCGGTCAACAAACTCGTCCAGCGCTTTGTCTTCGATGATTCTGGCGGCGATGCGGAGGCCTCTGGCGAAGCTGTCCATGCCGGCGATGTGGGCGAGGAACAGATCCTCCGGCGCAAAGGAGCCGCGGCGCACTTTGGCGTCGAAGTTCAGCCCGCCGGGGGCGATGCCGCCCTGTTTGAGCACTTCCAGCATGCAGAGGGTCGTTTCGTACAGGTTAGTGGGGAAGTGGTCCGTGTCCCAGCCGAGAAGCAAATCGCCCTGGTTGGCGTCGATGCTGCCCAGCAGGTTATTGATGCGGGCCATAGCCAGCTCGTGCTGGAACGTGTGGCCGGCTAATGTGGCGTGGTTTGCCTCGATATTGAGCTTGAACCGGCCTTCCAGCCCGTATTTCCGCAGGAAACCGAGCACGCCCGCCACGTCAAAGTCGTACTGGTGCTTGGTCGGCTCCTTGGGCTTGGGTTCAATTAACAGCTGACCTGTAAAACCGATTTTGTCGGCGTAGTCTGCGGCCAAGGTCAAAAATCTTGCCAGATTGTCCAGCTCCAAAGCCAGGTCGGTGTTGAGCAGGGTTTCGTACCCTTCGCGCCCGCCCCAGAACACGTAGTTTTCGCCTTTCAGACGGTGGGTAATGTCCAGGGCTTTCTTGACCTGGGCCGCCGCGCAGGCAAACACGTCCGCCGAGCAGGACGTGGCAGCGCCGTGAACATACCGGGGATGGCTGAACAGGTTGGCCGTGCCCCAAAGAAGCTTAATGCCCGTTTCGGCCATCAGCTCTTCGGCCAGATCGGCCATGATGTCAAGGTTTTTTGCAAACTCGGTTAAGGAGCTTCCTTCCGGCGCGATGTCGCAGTCGTGGAAGCAGAAATACGGGATTTGCAGCTTTTTCATCAGCTCAAACCCGGCGCGCATGCGGATTTCCGCCAGCTCCAAGGGGGTTTTCGCTTCGGCTTCGTAGGGGCGCACGGCGGTGCCGCGGCCGAAGGGGTCGGTGCCCGTGGCGCACAGGGTGTGCCAGTAGGCCATGGAGAAGCGCAGGTGCTCCTTCATGGTTTTGCCGAGGATGACTTCGTCGGGGTTATAGTACCGGAACGCATAAGGGTTTCGGCTGTCGGGGCCTTCGTAGCGTACATACGGTATATCCGGAAAGAACCGATCCACAAAAATCACTCCCCTTTATGACCTTTATTGTAAACGAATGGTCTGAGAAATGCAACTATTTTAAGGCGGGGATTGTTGTATTTGGCTAATGGACATGGTATAATGGCCACGCAAGACAAGTAACGCCCGGTTTTTTACCGGGCGAAATTTCAGTATAGCCGCGGCCGCAAACACCGCGGGAGGGAGGAAGCCGTAGTGGAAGTGAAAGGAATTGCCAAAGGCGTATGGCCCACGATGATTACGCCTTACACGGAAGACGGTAAAATCGACTATGCGATGGTCGAAAACCTGGTCGAATGGTATATCGAGCGGGGTGTGGCCGGCATTTTCGCCGTCTGCCAGTCTTCGGAAATGTTCTTTTTAACGGAAGACGAGCGCGTTGAGCTGGCCAGCTTCATCGTCAAGCAGGTAAACGGCCGCGTCGGCGTCATTGCTTCCGGCCACGTGGCGGACGATCTGGAAGACCAGATCAGAGGCATCTACAGAATGGCCGAAACGGGTGTGCAGAGCGTTGTTTTGCTTCCTAACCGCTTTGCTAAGCCCGACGAAGGCGACGACGTGATGCTGAAGAACCTGGACTACGTGCTCAACAAGGTTGACGGCGTCATGTTCGGCTTCTATGAATGCCCCGCGCCCTATAAGCGCCTGCTTTCGCCGGAAACCGTCGCCTACTGCGCAGATACGGGCCGGTTCAGCTTCTTGAAAGACACCTGCTGCGACGCCGAGATGGTGGCGAAGAAAATCCAGGCCGGCCGCGGCGTGGTGGGTATCTACAACGCCAACTGCGCCCAGCTGCTTTTGACCCTTCGCGCCGGCGCCGCCGGTTTCTCCGGCGTCATGGCCAACTTCTATCCGGAGCTGTACGTCTGGCTTTGCAACAACTTTGAGACCCAGCCGGAGCTTGCCGAACGGGTGCAGAACTTCCTGGGCATTGCTTCCTGTTTGGAATCCAGAGCGTATCCGGTTTGCGCCAAGAAATACATACAGAATTACCACTTCCCCCAGATGAGCGACTTCTGCCGCTCTGTGGACCGGGCGAGACTCATCTCCTCGTTCAAAACGGAGATCGAGCAGATGCACGCGCTCTATATGGAGCTTCTGCCCAGCTGGGGCATCCAGTTCCCCTTCAAAGTGTAAGAAAAAGGCTCGCAGCAATGGCGCTACCAGGCTATTGCTGCGCCTTTGCATTTCCGATACTGACACAGATATGCCCGAAAGGGCGGGAGGTAGATTCATGGCTCTGATTGCTCCTTCGCTTTTATCCGCCGAGTTTACAAATTTTGCCGCCGCATTGGAATTTCTGGAGCAGGCGGGGGCCGACATGGTCCACTGCGACGTCATGGACGGGCTGTTTGTGCCCAACATCACCTTCGGCCAGCCCATGATCGCCGCTTTGCGCAAAAAAACAAAGCTGCCGCTGGACGTGCACCTGATGGTGCAGGACCCCGGGCGGTACGTGGCCGAGTTTGCCGACGCCGGCGCGGACATCATCACCGTCCACGCAGAAGCCTGCACCCATCTCCACCGCACGCTGCAGCAAATCCGGGAAAAGGGCTGCAAAGCCGGCGTGGCGCTGAACCCGGCCACGCCGCTGGATGTGCTGGAATACGTCATGAACGACGTGGACTTAATCCTCTGTATGTCCGTCAACCCCGGCTTCGGCGGGCAGAAGTTTATCCCCGCCGTGCTGGAAAAGGTGCGCAAGGCCGCCAAGATGATTGCTTCCACCGGGCGGGAGATCCTGCTGGAAGTGGACGGCGGCGTAAACGAAGAAAACGCGCCGGAGCTTATCAAAGCCGGCGCGACATTGCTGGTGGCTGGCAACGCCGTGTTTAAAAATACAGATCCCGCGGCGGCCATCCGTCATATTAAAGGCGACACCCTCTTATAAATGAGATAGGGAGATAAGCAAAGTAAGAGATGAGAATCTTTGATTCGAAAATCCAGCAGATTAAGCACGAGGTATTAAGGGAAACGGCGCGCTTTGCCATGAACGACCGCCTGTCCGATGCGCTGGCGGAAATCCCCTACATCATCATCAAGGGCGAAGAGGCCACCATGCGCTGCTGCGTCTACAAAGAGCGGGCCATCATCGGCGAGCGGATCCGCCTGGCCATGGGCGGCAGCGGGCACAACCC
>JAKPBM010000208.1 GCA_029778935.1 Bacillota bacterium
AAACGGGATCCCGGAAGAAAAGCAGCATATCGATTTCGTTGTAGGCAATGCGGGCGCCGATCTGCTGGTCGCCGCCCTGGGAGCCGGCCAGGAAACGGTGCACCTTCAGCCCCGTCGCCTCGGCGATGAGCTTCCCCGTCGTTCCTGTGGCAAACAGCGTATGCTTGGCGAGAATACCGCAATAGGCGATGCAGATTTGCACCATCAGCTCTTTTTTCTTGTCGTGGGCAATCAACGCAATGTTCATGGAACAACCCCGTTTCGACAGTATAGTAAAAGCGCAACGGCTTGTCGGTATACGCAATGTCAAGCGCTTGGCGGCAATACAGATTTCCTAACTCATTATACAGCACATAGGCAGAAAACGCAATAGTTCCCCACTAAAACCGCGGCTTAACCGGGAAATTTTCCAACCTCTTGGCCAAATCCATCAAATCCCGCGCCGCGCCCCGCCGGGTTCTTAAAAACAACGCTTTGCAGTGGTGGGCGGCCACGGCCACGTTGTCGTCCCGGAAAATCACCCCCGCTAAAGGCAACCCCACCGTGTCCATGGACTGGTCGATGTTGTAGGCGTGCTTTTTGGCCACCCGCGTCTTGTCCACCATGTTGAGCACCAGCCGCACGTCCTCCACGCCAAGCCGCGTCAGTTCCGCCAGCGCCGCGGCGGTGTCCCGCAGGCAGGGCGTATCGGGCGTGGCCACCAGCAGCGCCCGGTCCGACGCCAGCGCCGCCATCTCAAAGAAGGGGCCGAGCCCCGCCGGCACGTCCAGCAGAACATAGTCAAACCGTTCGGCCAGGCCGCTCACCATGGCGCGGAAAGCTTCCTTGGAAACCGCCTCGGCCCGTTCAATGTCGGGCGCACCTATGTAAAACAGCCGGGGAAGCAGCGGATGCTCCGTTACCACCTCGTCGGGCGTTTTGCTGCCGTTTGCCAAATCGGCAAAATCCAAAAGCCCCGCTTCGGGCATACCCAGCACCAGATCCAGATTGGGCAGGCCGGCGTCCACGTCAACAGCGCAAACCCTGCGCCCCAAAATGGACAAAGCCGAAGCCAGCCCCGCCGTCACGGAGGTTTTCCCCGTGCCGCCTTTTCCGGAAGCGATCATGTATACAAGGCCCATAGGTCACATCCTTCCCCGTTTACTGAAGCAGCGTGCCCTCCGCCGTCAGGGTCGGCAGCTGCACGGCGTCGTAGAAGTAGGCGTCGAAAATGTCCCTGGCCACCGGCGCTACCGCGTTGCCCGAGCCGCCGTGCTCGACGACGACGACCACGGCGATTTCCGGGTTGTCGTAGGGGGCGAAGGCCGCAAACACGCTGTTGGCGGAACCTTTCGACACCTGCACCGAACCGGTTTTGCCGCCCACGTGGATGGGGTAATCCTTAAACACGCGGGAAGCCGTGCCGTTTTCCGTCACTTCCAGCATGCCTTCCATGACGGTCTTGTGGGTCGACTCGGACATGGGGATCCGCTGGGCCACAAAGGCCTGGGACGCGGCCACCACGCTGCCGTAGTCGAAGCTGCGGACGTATTTCATGATATGGCTTTCGTACCGGTTGCCGCCGTTGGCCAAAGCGGCGATGTAGTTAGCCATCTGCAGCGGCGTAAACATGTTGTAGGACTGGCCGATGGACGCCTGCAGGGTGTCGCCGCCGTACCAGGCCTGCCGGGTGAACACAGCCTTGCTGTCCGGCCCGGCCACATACCCTTTCGCCTCGCCGGGCAGCTCTATCCCTGTCTTTTCGCCTAACCCAAACATTCTCGCGTATTTCGACAGGGTGTCGATGGTCACCTGCCGTCCCACGTCGTAGAAGAACACGTTGCACGAGTCGCGCAGGGCGGTAATCACCGTTTCGTCCCCGTGGGTCGTCCGGGCGGAGGTGTAGATCCAGCAGGCCATGGGAAAGTCGGGGTAGTACCGGTAGACGCCCGTGCAGGGGATAATCGTGTCCCTGGTGATGACGCCCGTTTCCAGACCGGCCACCGCCGTAACCATCTTGAAAATCGAGCCGGGCGAGTAGATGCCGCTTAACGCCCGGTTGAACATAGGCTTTAAGGGGTCTTCCAGCATTTCATTGTACAGTTCGTTAAAGCGGGTGATGTCGTAGGTGGGGTAGGTGGCCATGGCCAGAATGTCGCCGGTGTTCACGTCCACCACCACCGCCGCGCCGCCTTCCACGTCCTGGGGCTTGGTGGGGTCCATCTCCGCTTCGGCCCGCATGGAAAGAATCTGCTTTTCCAGGGCTTTTTCCGCCGCTTCCTGCAGGCGGATGTCTATGGTGAGATTTACATGGTTGCCTGCCACGGGCGCGACGGTTTCCACCTTTTTCACAATGCGGCCCGTGCTGTCCACTTCGTATTTTTCATAGCCGTCCTGGCCCCGCAGGTATGCCTCAAAGGCCTTTTCCGCCCCGTCTTTGCCGACGAGGTCGTTCATCTTGTACCCCTGGGCTTTAAGCTGCTCATATTCTTCGGCGAAGATTTTGCCGACGCGGCCTAATATGTGGGCGGCGTACTGGGTGGCGTACTCCCGGCGGTAGATTTTGTCGGTACGCACGCCGAACAGCTCTGTCTGCCGCTCGGCGATGACGGCGGCCAGCTCTTCGGAGATGCCTTCGGCGATGGTGAAGGGGTTGGTGGAGGAAAAATCCGCCATTTCCAGCTCGAACCGAAGGCCCAGAATCGTCCGGACGTCGGCGTAGGAAAGAGAGTCGTCGATTTTGTAGTATTTTTTCATGGCTTTGACGACTTCTTCGGCGGTCAAACTCTCTTTCCAGTTATGGCGCTGCAGGTATTTGGAAAACTTGGTGCTTTTAACTTCCTCGCTCCACTCCTCCGTAAACGCCGGTTCGTCCTTGGCAAGGGGGAGCGTGTCGGGCCATTGGATGCCCTGCTCGGAAAGAAGCTTTGTAAGGCGCAGCAGGACGCCGTTCTGGTCGCCGCTGCGCGTCAGGCGGCCGTAGTCCAGCCGCAGAACCAGCTCTTCCCGGTTTACCACCAGCGGGCGGTTGTAGCGGTCGTAGATTTCGCCGCGGGCGGCGGTCAGCGGGTACGTGTAGGTGTAGGTTTTGATGCCCAGACTTTCGCCCGAAGTGTTGCGCTTGTACGTATGCTGGACGCGGATCATCTGGCCCGTCATGGTGACAAACAGAAGCACGGCGGCAAGCCCCACCAGGCCCGCGCGCCAGCCGTAGCTTTTTTCCTTTTTCATCCCAAGGTTCCTCGCTGCGCAAGATTATCGGTAAAACCGCTGTTCTCTCCGGAAAAACCGCCGGATCCAGTAAATCGGGCCGACCCAAAGGGGCGAAAACAGCAGGGAGAAGAACGACCGCGGCAGTACCACCGTAAACAAGTCGCCCAGCCCCGCCCGCCCCGGAAGGTACACCAAAGCGATAAACCGCAGCGCCTCCGTTACCAGCACCAGCCCCGCTCCCCAAAGCATGGCGGAGGGGATGCGCTTGCGGAAATACTGGGGCGAGCTGGCCCCGATAAAGCCGCAGGCGACCAGCAGCACGATGGTGTAGTAGGGAAACGTCCCGGCGGCCCCGTCCATAAACAAGCCGGTCAAAACCCCGGCGATTAGCCCCGCCACTTCCCCGTCGTAGACGGCCACCGACGCGCAAAGAAACGGAAGCAGCAGCGGCGTCAATCTGAGCGGGAAAAACCGGGGAAACACCGCCGTTTCCAGCCCGAAAAAGACAAACAGCAGCAGCAGATAGTATAGGGTTTTGACTGCGATTTCCCGGCGTACGCTGACCATGTCGTTTCCTTTCCCTTGCAGGTAGTTGCCCGTGCGGTTGGCGGGCGTGCCCTGCGGCATGTTTGGTTATAGCGGCGAACAGGCCGCCGCGCGTGCACGGCCTTTGGTTTGATAATTCCAGCGCGAACCCCTTCTTAACTGCAGGCCGGGATTTTCTAAACGGCGTTTTCGGGCAAATCTGCCCTGTCCGGCCGCACATACGGGTGCTTTTTTAAAAAATACCGCGTTTGGGGTTCAATATGTCGGCGGAATGCTCATATCAACGCTAACTTTTGCTAATTAACAGACGAGTAAGCTAAACCCGCCATGCTGGCGACCTTTGCGTTATACGTAGTCCGGCAGGCGACTCTCGCGTATTGGGCTTGCGAAAACACAACCGCACCAAATGCATTTACAACATCCGGTTTTCCCGCCCGCCTAGTCGCTGACGCTGTAAGCGACAATCACAAACAGCTGGGAAAGATTGCCGATATTGGCGGCGGCTTTCACAATGGCGTAATCGCCCAGGCCGGTGGGGTCCGCATGCACCGACTCCACCGTGCCCAACAGCAGCCCCGGCGGCAGCATGCCGCCCAGGCCGGACGTTTCCACCTCGTCGCCGGGGCGCACGTCGCTGCCTCTGGGCAGGCCCACCAGCTGGAACTTTCCTTCCTCCATCAGCTCCAGCGTCCCCTTCGTCACCGCCGAAAGGCGGTTGCGGGAAATCAGCGCGCCGACGCTGACCTTCGTGTCCAGAATCGTGCCCACTTCCGAATAGTTAGGGCCGACGCTGACAATCTGTCCCACCAGCCCTTCGCGGGAAATCACCCCGTTGCCCACGGCAAACCCGTCGCTTTCGCCCTTGTTCAATGTGATGACCGAGCTCCAGGACGTGTCGCTTCGCGCAATCAGCATAGCCGATTCCAGGGTCAGATCCGTGTGCCGCTGGCGCATGTCCAACAGGGCCCGCAGGTTTTCGTTTTCCATGCGGTAGAGGTCTGCGTTGCGCACGGCTTCCTTCATGGCATAGTTTTCTTCCCTTAAGCGCTCGTTTTCTTCCAAAAGGGCGTTATAGCGGGTGTAGGCCGCGAAAAAATGGGACACTTTGGTGCTGACCGAGGTAAAGGCCTTCTGTATGGGGGCCGTTACGGTCCGCACCGCTTTGTGCACGATGGTGTTCCCGTCGGAAAAAATCGAAAGAAGCGCCCATACCAGCAGAAGGACGGCCACCAGGACAAGAATCCAGATGGTGAGTTTTTTCTTAAAGAGTCTCTGAAACATGATTGCCGCCGTCCTTCCTGGGCAAACTCTGCAGAATCTCCCACAGAGCGCAGACGGGTAAGCCCATTACCGAATAATAGTCCCCTTCGATCCGGCGCACCAGCACGGCGCCGCGCCCCTGGATGCCGTAGGCGCCGGCCTTGTCCATCGGCTCGCCGGTGGCGATGTACGCCGCGATTTCGGAAGGGGTCAGCTCCCGAAACAGCACGCGCACCGTTTCCAGCACCGACTGCTCCAGACTGCCGGAAATCACGGTCAGCCCCGTCATAACCTCGTGCCAGCGGCCCGAAAGGGCGGAAAGCATCTCCGCCGCCTTGTCTTTGCTGTCTGGTTTGCCGAACACCGTGCCGTCAAGCACCACGGCCGTGTCGGCGGCGACGACGATGTCGTCGGGGTGCTTTTTGGCGACGGCCTTGGCCTTCTCCCGGGACATGCGAAGCACGTAGTTTTCCGGTTTTTCCCCGGGGCGGATGGATTCGTCCACAGAGATAAAGTCTACTTCATAGTTGGTAAGCCCCATCTGGGCAAGCAGCGCCTGCCGCCGGGGCGACTGGGACGCCAGGATGATTTTCCGCATACGGCTACTCCTTCCCCGTGGAGCCGAAGCCGCCTTCTCCCCGCGCGGTCGGCGGCAGCTCGTCCGTTTCGCAAAACTCCGCCCGGACAAAGGGCACAATCGCCATCTGGGCGATGCGTTCGCCCGGCTGCACAGCGTAGGGGGCGTGGCCGTGGTTATACACACCCACCCGGATTTCGCCGCGGTAGTCGCTGTCGATGACTCCCACGCCGTTGGCCATGGACAGACCCTGTTTGATGGCCAGCCCGCTTCGGGCAAACACCAGCGCCACATAGTTTTCCGGCACCGCCACGGCAATCCCCGTGGGAATCAGCGCCGTTTCGCCCGGCGCAATCGTTACGGGTTCGTCGATGGCCGCCCGCAGGTCGGCCGCCGCCGCCCCCTCCGTCGCATACGCGGGCGGCAAAACCTCCCGCAGACGCTTGATAGGAATTTGCATCGTCGCTGTATTCTCCTTGTATTCTCCTTTAAACGCGGCTTTCGCCGCCGTCGGATGTCGTTACTGTACGCCGCGGTAGTAAAGTCCCCGCGTAAACTTTTCCGGTAAGGGGCAAGTACTTCCGCCCCGGTAGGCTTCCAGCACTTCCCTGCACCTTGCCGGCGGTTCGTCGGTAAACACCAGGCGCAACAGGGAAACGTCCGGCCAGTCTTCAGGCTTGTCCGCCAGCCAGAGCACATGGCCGTTCCAAAGCTGGTTCTGGCAGCCGTATTCTCTCGTCACATAAATCGGCTCGCCCCGGCGGTCAAAAATCGTCATGTCGCCCCGGCAGGCCTTGCAGTTTTGCATGACGCACCGCTTCAAAAGCATCAGCGGCAGCCGGCCGTATACCAGCATTTCCAGCGGCAGATACTGGGCCAGCCCCCGAATCTGCGCCAATGTCAGCTCAAACGACACCGCCGCCCCCGAAAGCCCCAGGCCTTTTGCCTGCATAAGGGCATGGGAATTGGTCAGGTTCAGCCCCGCGTCGCCGTAGACGGGCAGGCCGAATTCGGAAACTTTTGCCAGTGTGCCCAAACTGCCCGCCAAAAGGGCGGATACCCCGGCCTTTTCCGCCTTTTCCACCTGCCGCCGCACGTCTTTTTCCATCCCCGGCTCATACACCCGGGGCAGCGTCAGCACAAACTCGGTACCTTTCGGCAAAGAAGGCCATTTCTCCGGCTCAAAATCAAAGGGCAGGTACACCCTTTTCGGCGGTTCGGTTTCCAGCAAGGCAATAAGCTGCTCTTTTGTGCGGACGGAAGCGGAAAATTCCGCCTTTGCCGGCTTTGCCTGCCCTTGGGGTAAGGACGGTGTCGGGCCTTCGGGCCGGCCGGAAGGGAATATCCGCTCGCTAAGAGCGGCCAGCCCCGCCCGGCGCAGCGCGTTTCCCGACGCGGCGGAGAAGAACAGGTTAGGTTCTACACGGATTTGGATGTCTTCTGCGTAAAAAGGCGAGCCCTTGCCCGGGGCCAGGCGGGCGGCCAGCTCTTCCTCCGTCACGCCGCGGCTTCTGGCCGGTTCGGGCACGTCGCCCAGCACTTCCGCCGTGTGCGTGCCGTCGGAAAGGCGCAGCCGGGCCGGCTTACCGGCGGCCAGCTTCGCCGTAAGGGAAATCCCGAACTTGGGAAACACCCGCTCCCTGGCGTAGAGTTTCTGCAGCTCTTCCAGCTTGGCCCGGTAGGCCTTTTCGTCCGGCTCTTCCCGCACGCCCTGCATGTCAGACAGGTTGCCCGCAAAATACCCGTCGGTAAACCCCTGGCGGGAAAACACCATGGCCAAATCCGCCAGTTCCTCCTGTGTAAGGTTTCTCTTTTCGTCGATGGCCCTTCGGAAGGCCGAACACACCGCCGCCACATACTCGGGCCGGCGCATTCTGCCCTCGATTTTTAAAGACGTAACGCCCATTGCGGAGAGTTCCGTCAAATGGGCGCCCAGTGAAAGGTCCTTCAGGCTCAGCAGGGCCTGGGGGGCCTGTCCTTCTTTTCGATACAGGAGCCGGCAGGGCTGGGCGCAAAGCCCCCGGTTGCCACTTCGGCCGCCGAGCATGGCGCTGAAGTAGCATTGCCCCGAAAAACAAACGCATAACGCCCCGTGGACGAACACTTCCGTTTCCAGCCCGCTTTCCCGCGCGATGGCTTCCATCTGCCCCTTGGCCAGCTCCCTGGCCAGCACCACCCGGGTAAAGCCCAGTTCTTTGCAAAGCCGCGCCCCCTCGACTGAGGCAATCGTCATCTGCGTGCTGGCGTGCAGCGTCAGTTCGGGGGCGACGCTTTGGGCCAGGCGGGCGACGCCCAGGTCCTGCACAATGAGGGCGTCGGCGCCGATGCGGTTTAGAAAACGGATGTACTCCGCCGCTTCGCCCGCTTCCCGGTCCAAAAGCAGGGTGTTCATGGTCACATACACAAACACGCCCCGCTCATGGCAGAAAGCGACGGCTTCGGCCAGCTCTTCCTGTGTGAAATTCCGCGCGTTCCTGCGGGCGTTAAACCCGCCGCCGCCTAAATACACGGCGTCCGCGCCGCAGAACACCGCGGCGCGCAGCGCTTCCATACTGCCGGCCGGGGCAAGCAGCTCCATTGTATCCTTCCCTTCCGGTACCTACTTGGCGCGGTACCGCTCGATTTCCAGTTTGGCTTTTTCCAGCTCGCGGCGCAGCTCGCTGATTTCCGCGCGCATCCGCATGTTCTCGCCCACGTAGTCCCGCATCTGCTGCACGAGGCTGTCGGCCGAGGTTTTGGACTTGAAGTATTCGTCGGTGACGGTTATACCGGCCAGCACCGCCGCCGTCAGCGGGGGCAGGCTGCTGGAACTTGTAATCTCGGACAGTTTGTCGTCGAAATACTTGGCGATTTCCTGCACATGTTCCGGCGGATCATCGGCAATCACCGTGTAGTTCATGCCGCCGATTCTGACGATTACGCGATTGGACATATGGCAAAGCTCCCTTCCGCCCGCAAGTTGGGCGCGTTTGTCTTATGCATAAAATGATGTAATGATTATATCATATTTTAAGCGAGATTTTAAGGGGCAAAAAGTTAACTTTTCTGCTCGTTTGACTGTTTCTCGGACACGCCCACAGCTTTCAGAAACCCCTTGTTTTTGGAAAGAAGCGTGAACACCGGCAGACCCAGCCCCATGACGGCCAAAGCCTCCCCTGCCATGACCGACACGGTCATCAGCCAGAAGGGGCCTTCGCCCAGAAGGGCCAGTTCCGCCCCGATGATAAAGCTGAAAGCCACGGGGAACAAACCCGCCACCCACAGCTTCGGGCTGAAGGAAATGGCGGCGACGGACACGGCCGTATGCAGCGTGCCGAACACCAGGTCATACCAGCCGAAGGGGCTGAACAGGTTGGCCAGGGCGCAGCCGGCAATCAGAGAAAGGCAGTAATCCCTGCGGAAAAAGCAGAGGAACACCAAAATCTCCGAAATACGAAACTGCAGCGGGCCGAAGGCGATAGGCGCAACGGCCACCGTCAACACTACGTAGATGGCCGCCACCGCCGCAAGGCGCGCGATTTTAGCGGCCGGTTTTTCTTTTTGCATGTCTGATCGTTCCTTTTTGGGCACAAGGCCAAATTTGCTCTTATTATTGTAACACGGCGGAAGGCGAACGGTCAATTCGCCCGAAGGCCCCCTATTACCACATTTTTCGCCTTCTCCAAACGGTTATGCACGCGCTATTTTCGCATGAAAGCAAAGCAAACACCGCCATGCGCGGCTGCATGGCGGTGTTTGCTTGCATATTCTCTATCGCACGTTATCGCGCGTTGCGTCCGGACGCTTTTTTTACACAAATAAAGCCGCAAACTGCTATGATTGCCGCGGCCGCCGCTCCCAGCACAGTATAAGAAGAGGCCGGTTTCTCTTCCGGCGGCTCCGGCAGCGGGAGAGGGGCGGGTTCGGGCATGCCGTAGTAGATGATGTTCCCGTTTTCGTTATGGGTCGGCCTGCTTTTCAGTTCTTCCACAGCGGCATTCACGATGGATATTAACTGCTTTTGCCCATAGGTTCGAAGAACCGTTTCCCCCGTGTTCTGGGTCTCTGCTTTATCCAGCACATGGAACAACGCGCCGTTTTCCGATACGGAAATCACGCCATAGGTCGCTAAATACGGGAAGGAAACAAAATACGCCTTTTCCTCCGTCTGCGTTTCCGCCGCTATTTGCCGGAACAGATTTCCATACCCATCT
>JAKPBM010000220.1 GCA_029778935.1 Bacillota bacterium
AGAAGGCTTATATCAGGCGGTATTGGAGGAGCAGTTCCGGCCTATTCGCGAGAGCATGGAAACGATGCAGGCGCAGACGCCGTCGACGCCGATTGCCAAGCTGGAGATGTATGCGAATCGAGTAACCTACATTCACGGGCAGCGGCCCTATTTGTCTCGTTTTATCATGAGAGAGCTGCTGAAGCCCACTGCCTATGGCGGACCGATCGTGGAGCGTCATTTAGGCGAAGTATATCAATTTGTCATGGAGACGTTGCGCGAAGGCATGGAGCAGGGCCTGTTTCGGCAAGGTCTGGATGTGGCCCATGCGGCAGTATCCATGGCGGGCATTCTTAATTTTTATTTCATCACGAAACCGCTGGCAGAAAAAATGGTGCCTTTGGGGGAAGATTCGGATGCTAAATATGCGATGCAGGCGTTTCAGCTGTATTTATACGGCATTGTGGATTCAAAGACAAAAGGAAACGAGAATGGGTGAGCGCCATGAAGGATAAAAAGAAACTATTTCGGATTGCCTTGCTTTTTTTACTGGCCGCGTCTGTAGCCGGCGGCTGGTATATCTGGCAGGACGGCAAGGTTACGACGGACAATGCGGCTATTGAAGGTACGATCGTGACATTGAGCCCCAAAGTTCAGGGCTATGTCAAAGCGGTACATATTAAAGATAATCAAGTCGTGAAAGCCGGCGATGTGCTGGTAGAAATCGATCCTGCGGACTATCAGATTAAGCGGGATCGGGCGGCTGCGGCCTTGTCGGCAGCCAAAGCGGCTGCTGGTGCGGCGCAAAGCAGCCTGGCCACGACGTCCATTTCCGCTCCGTCTGGCTTAGAAGGGGCTCGGGCGCAGGTGGCATCGGCACAGGCGAACTGGGAGAAAGCGGCGGCTGACCGGCAGCGAATGGAAAGCCTTTTCCGCGAAGGCGCCTGCTCGCAGCAACAGTGGGATCAAGCGGTAGCTACGGAAGCCTCCTTACGGGCGGCGTTGGAAAAAAGCCAAGCCGACGCTCGTTCGGCGTCAACGGCGCCCAGCGTTATCGCTACGGCTCAAAGTACAACAGAGCAGCTGGCGGCGCAGGTGCGTCAGGCCGAAGTGGAGCTGGCGCAAGCGGAGCAGGATTTAGCAAATACGAAAATTATTGCTCCGGTGGACGGGCGGATTACCAAACGCAGCGTGGAACTGGGAAACTACGTCCAGGCGGGGCAGCAACTGGGCTCTTTAGTTGGGACGGAGTTGTGGGTTGTGGCCAATTTTAAGGAAACCCAGCTTAAGCGCATGCACCCGGGACAGACGGCGGAAATACGCATTGACGCTTACCCCGGCGTTACGCTAAAAGGGCGCGTGGACAGCTTGCAGGCGGGAACGGGCGCGCATTTTTCCTTGTTTCCGGCGGAAAATGCCACCGGTAATTTTGTAAAAGTGGTGCAGCGGGTACCGGTCAAGATCGTTTTGGAAGCGCAGCCGGAAAGCTCCATCCATCTGGGGCCCGGCATGTCCGTAGAGCCCACGGTATTTACGGAAGGAACGGTTCTTTAAGATGGAAGCGGCCATGCATCGTCCCGAACGGCCTTTTCTGGTTTCCGTAGTGGTCAGTTTGGCGGCGTTTATGGAAGTGCTGGATACGAC
>JAKPBM010000222.1 GCA_029778935.1 Bacillota bacterium
GAAAAGACCGAGGAAGACAAGAACAAAGAGGCCGAGGCTTTAAAAGAAGCCGTTGCCAAAAAGAGAGAGGAACTGGAACACCTCTTTAAGAACGGCAAGACGAAGGATGAGTTCCTGAAACTCGCCAAAGAGCTGACCGCTACGACCGACAGCGAGGGCAAACCCGTCGAAGGCAAGACCGAGGAAGACCTCATCGTTAAGAACGCCTACGCCGGCGCCATCCCCTCCAGCATTTCCGATTGGATGTTTGACGATGACCGCCGCGCCGGCGACATTGATTTCGTCGAGAACGAATCCTACGTCTCCGTCTACTACTTCATCGACAAGAACACCGGCGACTACGCCACCCGCAGCGTGCGCCACATCCTGCTGGCCTACGATGAGGACGACAAGGACGTCACCGAAGACGAAGTCAAGGCCAAGCTCGAGGAAATCTACAACACTTGGAAGAACGGCGCTAAAACCGAGGAAAGCTTTGCCGAGCTTGCTAAGAAGCACTCGGAAGACACAGGCAGCGCGGCCAACGGCGGCCTGTATGAAAACGTCACCCTCGGCCAGATGATCGACGAGTTTGAAGCCTGGCTGTTTGACGACGCCAGAAAGCCCGGCGACACGGAAATCATCAAGACCGACTACGGCTTCCACCTTATGTACTACGTGGGCGAAGGCGACACAGCCCGCAACGTCAAAGTGGAAAGCACCCTGAGAAGCGAACTGTACGAAGAATACTTCGAAGGCCTGACCGAGGCCAAGCCTTTGGTCAGACACGAGTCGGGCATCGCCCGCGTGAAATAGTCCACATCCAGCATCCAAGGGAGGTAGGGTTCATGGATAAACAGGAACGGCAATACCTGGAAGAAAAGGCAAAGGAAATCCGAAAGCTTTCCCTGCGCTCGTTTGCCGCCATCGGCAAGGGACACGTAGGCGGCGCCATGTCGATTTCCGATCTCTTGTCCGTATTATACTTTAAGCACGCCAACATCCGCCCCGAAGAGCCCCGCTGGCCCGACCGGGACCGCATCGTGCTCTCCAAGGGCCACGCCGGCCCGGCGCTGTACGCCGCTCTGGCCCTGCGCGGATATTTCCCTGAGGAAGAGTGCCTGACGCTTAACCAGCCGGGCACCAACCTGCCCAGCCACTGCGACATGAACAAGACCATCGGCGTGGACATGACGGCCGGTTCCCTGGCCCAGGGCTTCTCCGCCGCCGTGGGCATGGCCCTTGCCTGCCGGCTGGACAAGCGGGACAACTACGTCTACGCCATCATCGGCGACGGCGAAAGCCAGGAAGGCCAGATCTGGGAAGCCGGCATGTACGCCGCCAACCAGAAGCTTGCCAACCTCATCGCCTTCTGCGACAACAACGGCATGCAGATTGACGGCACTACCGCCGAAATCAACTGCGTCGAGCCGATTGCCGACAAATGGCGCGCCTTCCGCTGGAACGTCATCGAATGCGACGGCCACGACGTGGAGTCTATCGACGCCGCCATCGTTGCCGCCAAGCAGGAAAAAGAGCGCCCGACCATGATCATCATGAAGACCATCAAGGGCAAAGGCGCCGTGTTCTGTGAAGGCACCGTCGCTTCCCACAGCACCAACGTCACCAAAGAACTCTTAGACCAGGCGCTTGCCGCTTTAGCGTAAAGGGGGTACAGGTCATGACATTTGAAAAAGACGCAAAAGAAATGCGTGCGGTTTACGCCGAAGGCCTCATCGCCCTTGCGGAAAAGGACGACCGTATCGTCGTCTGCGAGGCGGACCTGATGAACGCCAACGGCACCAAATCCTTCCAGAAGGCCTTCCCCGAGCGCACGTTTGACGTGGGTGTCGCGGAAGCGAACATGATCGGCGTGGCGGCCGGTCTGGCAGCGGCGGGCAAAATCCCCTTCGCCAACTCCTTTACGGCCTTCGCTACCCGTCGCTGCCTGGACCAGATTACCATCTCCTGCGCCTACACCAAGCTGCCTGTGAAAATCGGCGGCACGGACCCGGGCATCTGCGCCCAGTTGAACGGCGGCACCCATATGAGCCTGGAAGACGTGGCTCTCATGCGCGCCATCCCCAACATGGTCGTGTTTGAAGCCGTCGACGCCACCCAGCTGGCCCAGGCCATTCCCCAGATTGCCTACAACGACAGCCCCACCTATATCCGCATCATGCGGACGCAGGCGGAGAAAATCTACGGGCCGGACTATAAGTTCCAGCTCGGCAAGGCCGACGTCTTGAAAGACGGTTCCGACGTGGTTATCTTCGCCACGGGCATCATGGTCGTCCGCGCGCTGAAAGCCGCCGTCGCCTTGCAGGAAGACGGCATCGACGCCGCCGTTGTGAACGTCCACACGGTGAAGCCTCTGGACACGGAAACGGTTCTGAAGTACGCCGCCAAGTGCAACGCCGTCGTCACCGCTGAAAACCACAGCATCATTGGCGCTCTGGGCAGCGCGGTGGCCGAGACCCTTTCCGAAAACCGGCCGACGATTATGCGCCGCGTTGGCGTGAAAGACCGCTTCGGCGAGGTCGGTATGCTCAACTACCTGGAAAAGGCTCTGCACCTGACCGTCGAGGACATCGCCGCGGCCGCCAGAGAAGCCGTTGCAGCCAAAAAGTAAATATGCTATAATAACCCTCGGTAAGGGCGAAATTCGCCCTTACCGATTTATGCGGGTATGGCGGAATTGGCAGACGCGCCAGATTTAGGATCTGGTATCTAGCGATGTGCAGGTTCGACCCCTGTTACCCGCACCATATATAAGAACGCTGATGTTGATACGAT
>JAKPBM010000242.1 GCA_029778935.1 Bacillota bacterium
TGATGGGCCTCCTCAATGAGGACGCCGAAGAAGCGGGCAAGCTGACCCGTGGTGTCCGCCAGCATGGGGAACTGCAGTCTGCGGATGGTTTCCGAAGCGTCGGCCCAGGCTTTGTGGACAAAGTGGCTGTCGGTGGACACGGCATACACTTCTACGCCCATGGCCTTGAACTCGTCATACTTGTCAGCCATGTCGGCCAGCTCGGTCGGGCAGACAAAGGTGAAGTCGGCAGGATAGAAGAAGAAAATCCCCCACTTGCCCAGAACCGACTCTTTGGTGACTTCTATAAACTGGCCGTTGTGGTAAGCCTGCACTTTAAAATCCTCCAGCGTTTTCCCAATCAGTCTTTCCATTTCTTGTTCCTCCTTTAAAATCAAACCGGTCATAATAACCTGAGTTAGTAGTATGTAACCTTTACAATATTAGTATAGTTTATTTAATCCCATCTGTCAAGGGGGAATTGGAAAATTTTTTCGACATTGCATTTCCGTGCCGCCTTTTTTATAATGGACGTGGAAAGCCAAATTTATACAGAGAGGATGGAATTTATGGCAAGCTCCCCCTTCCCGCAGGGCATTGTCAGCCGCATCCCCGGCAACATGTTCGGCTATCACGGGTGGCCGTCCGTATGCAAGGCCGACGACGGCACGCTGTTTGCCGTCTGCTCCGGCTACCGCATGGCCCATGTCTGCCCCTTCGGTAAAACCGTGCTGTTTGCCAGCTTCGACGAGGGCAAAACCTGGACGAAACCCGTCATCATCAACGATTCCCCCCTGGACGACCGGGACGCAGGCATTGTGAACCTTGGCAACGGCCGCCTGCTGGTCACCTGGTTCCGCCATCCCGCTTCCGTTTATCTCACTCGGTACTTAAAAAGCATCTCCAAGGCCAACACGCCCTGGGAAAATCACATTGTCATGGCCCATATGGCGTCTTACGCCGCTTTGCCCGAGGAGGAAAAGCAGGGCGGGTCTTACATCATTCTTTCGGAGGACAACGGCGTTACCTGGTCGGAACCCATCCGCCTGCCCGTTTCGGCGCCCCATGGCCCCAATGTGCTGCGCGACGGCACCCTGCTGTACCTGGGCAAGGAGATGTACGCCCTGCCCGGGGAGGAGCGTCCCGGCGCCGTGGCGGCCTACCAGAGCTCCGACGGCGGCCGCACTTGGCAGCGCTTAGGCGAAGTACCCGTGCCCGACGACTTGACCGACGACAACATCCACGAACCACACGTCATCGAGCTTCCCAACGGCCGGCTGCTGGGCGCTTTGCGCGTACAGGGCAAGAAAAAGGACGGCGAGGAGCACCTGTTTACCGTCTACACCACCATTTCCGACGACCGCGGCAAAACCTGGAGCGTGCCCCAGCCCACGGGCATGGAAGGCTCCCCTCCCCACTTGCTGCTGCACACCTCCGGCGCGGTTATCTGCGCCGTCGGGCGGAGAAAGCCGCCTTTCGGCCAGCGGGCCTACGTCAGCTTTGACGGCGGCGAAACCTGGGCGAAGGAGTACGTCCTCTGCGACAACGGGTTCAACGGCGACCTTGGCTATCCCGCCACGGTGGAGCTTTCCGACGGCCGCCTGCTGACCGTGTATTACCAGCAGCTCACACCGGAGGAGAAAACGTCGATTCTGCAGACCATTTGGTCGCTGGATTAGACAGACACGACACGGGCCGCCGTGTCTGCTGTTTTGGTAGGTAAGGGCTGGTCGGTGCATTGCCGCTGATATCGAAAGGAGAGGCTTCCTTTGGGCCATTCGGGTGCCGGATTAGGAAATGTCCTAATGGGGCTATCTGTAGCAGGCGGAGATGCCTTGCCCTTACCAGCCTGTCTTGGTGCCAGCGCAGACCGAAAGCAGCTGAACCGTTCGGTCGCGGCAACCCGCTGGCAAAATGCCGGCGCGCTGTCAGCGGAAAAGCCTTTCCTGCCGTCCGGCACGTTGATACATATTCCATGCGGCGCCTTCGGCAAACGGCGCCGCATATTTCTTGAGATTGCCTTCATACCACCACCATCCCACCACGCCTGCCCAACTCCTGACAAAAAAATACCGCACCAAACGGTGCGGTATTTTTGATTCTTGTTAGCCGACGAGACCGGAACGCTCGATACCTTCCACGAAGTACCGCTGGGTGAAGATAAACAGCAGGATCAGCGGGAGGATAATGAGCAGGATAGCCGTCTGCTGCAGGTTGAACTGCATGATCTCGTTGGTGTGGGTGATTGCCTTGATGCTGGTGGAGAGAAGCTTCTTCCGGATCAGGAAGGTGCCGGAGTAGAAGCTGTCGGTCCACTGCCAGGAGAAGGAGAACAGGAATACCGTCAGCATCATGGGCACTGCGGAAGGCAGAACGATCTGGAAGAACGCTCTGGAAACCTTCGCGCCGTCCACGTAGGCGGCTTCTTCCAGTTCCTTCGGGACGCCGCGGAAGTACTGGCGCAGCATGTAGATGTACAGACCGTTTTTCCAGCCCAACCCCGTGACGGCCAGCATGAGCTGCGGCCAGAAGGTGTCGATGAGGTTCAGCGGTTTGCCTGTGATCATCTTCACGATGCCGAAGGCGTCCATAAAGCGGAACCGCAGGAACAGCGGAATCAAAATCGTCTGCGGCGGAACGACCAGCGTCAGGATCACCAGGCCGAACAGCAGCTTTTTGCCGCGGAAGTTAAACCGGGCAAAGCCGTAGCCGGCGAAGGTGGAGATGGCCGTCTGCAAAATGCCGATGGCCAGCGCCAGCAGGAAGGACGTAACGCCGACCGTCGAAACGCTCAGGCGGTAGTACGCCTGCCGTACAACGTCGAAGGTGGGGTTACGGGGGAAGTACACGACGGACGAATCGTAGAACTCCTCTACCGGTTTGAACGCGTTACCAACACGACGAATCAGAGGGTAAACGATGACGAAGGCGATACCGATGGTCAGAACGTAGGTAAAGATGTTGCCGAAGAACTTGGCGGCAAACTTCCAGGTCAAGTACTTGCTCTTGAACCGCTGACCTCTGGTAGTCACCGTAACGTCAATGACTTGTTTCTCAACATACTTCTCCATATTCACCCTCCTTTACTCGTGGTAGAACACGTACCGAGACACAATGCCGGTGATGATACCGATCAGCACGATGACGCAGAGGAAGTATATCACCGACAGCGCCGAGCCATAGCCGTAGTCGGCCTTGGTAAAGGACTGGTTGCGGATGTACTCGTGGATTTTGTATCTCGAGTTCGTGAAGGAGTCAACGACGGTGTAGATACTGTTGACGAGGATCATGGAGCTTATCATCGGCAGCGTAATCTTCCAGAACATCTCCCATGTCGTAAGCCCTTCTACCACGGCGGCCTCAAAGACCGAGGTGGGAATCGACTGCAGAGCGGCCAGGAAGACCAGAATCTGCACGCCCGAGGACTGGATAATCCATTCCAGACGGGATACGGACATGAAGATGAATCGCATCAGCCAGTTCGGCAGCTGCATGGACTCCAGCACCACGCGGAAGCTCAGCGCCATGCCTACGATGGAGGCAAGGCCCGACTGCATGGACTGGGAGCCGCCGGAAGCGATCGTCGGGTCGGAGAACACCTGGGCCGCGATTTCCGCCGTTTCGCCCGTACCGCCGGACGTCAGACCGGCCGTCGATGCGATACCGGAGTAGATGACGACGGGGAGGAAGAAGATAACGCGGAGAACCGTTCTGCCCGGGAAGTGTTTCCGGTTCAGAAGAATCGCCATGAAGAACGAGAAGATCAGAATAACCGGCAGGTTAATGACCATGTCCCGCAGGGACTCGGCCAGAACCAGAAGGAACTGGGCGTCCACAAAGAAGGCCTTGTGGTAGTTGGACAGACCTTTGGGAAGCAGGTCATAACCCGTGCCGTCGGTCCGAATCTGAATTTCACTGATGCTGAACCGAATGGACTGGAACATGGCGGGCAGGAAAATCAGCGCAAAGCCGATGATAATCGGAAGCACGAATACATAACCGGCCATGTTACGCCGTTCGACCAGGTCCATCCGGAAGAGCTTGCGGAGCCAGCTTGTTTTCCTTTTGTATTTTACGACCGGTGCATTTTCAGCCATTTATTTCGCCCCCTCAAACACTTGGAAGCCACCGGGAGCGACAGACCAGCCTTCCCGGTCAACATATTCCACGT
>JAKPBM010000295.1 GCA_029778935.1 Bacillota bacterium
GATATAATGGAGAATAACTGTTTTGCTGGTTATTGTTTTTTCCCTTTTCTGTAATTAAATACAGTTTGAATTTCAGGCCCTCGAAACCGTCCGTTTTATACCCGTTGTCCCGGACTCTCTTTCGGATGATATCCATGTCGTAATCGGCGGGCAATGTGATCTTGTATTGTGAAGCAATCATTGTGGCACTTCCTTAATAAAAATTCAAACATCTTAATGCAACGAAAAAGCATTACGGCAAAGGGGATTTACCATTTCAGTTCTCTCCGATGCTGCAAGTGGATACCAATATGACCAATCCCCAATATTGCGGCGGATACCATCAGCCAAATCACTTTGCCATAAAGCCCCAGAAAAAAGAAGGCAGCCACCGGCAATGTCGCACCGGCAACCGGTATGCCGCACATGCTGCTGTAAAAATCCTTCAGCCGCTTTTCACTTTTGAAGTAGCGTATCCACCAGCATTCATACATCACCATCAGCACCACGGCAGCAATCAGCCAGAAACTCCAAGCTGACCAGCCGTGAATATTCAAGTCGGAGAACACTAGAGCCGTGCAGGTGACACAAACTTGTCCCACTCGTTCCAAAAGGAGTAATATTCTGTTTTCACGTCCGGTATACCCGTTGGGCTTATGTTTTATCCATATCAGGTTTGGCACTGTCAACATAAGAAGAAAAATGAATCCCACATATGAAAACCCAAGGTGTCCCGTATGGAATCACTCCCCGCATTCAAAATGAGTACTAGGAGTCCTGCCAAATTGCCTTTTGTAGAAAAGGTTATGATCTAGTATACGCTTCCAGTCAAGGAAAATCAATGTGAATTGAAAATTCTGCCTTAATCCTGCACTTGAAATCGGCAATCATATAGTTGCGCATCAGCCCTCACTGTCAAACGGGGTTCCTCCAAAGCAAATACAAGTTTGGCTCGGTCACAGCGTTCAAACGCTGTAAAAAAGTGAGGCAGGCGTTACCAACATAGAAGCGGATTGAAATAGGTTCGAACAAACGAAAAATCGGCCGTTTTATCTGTCTTTTTTGAGATTGTTCTCCCCTTTTTGCGGTTCAAGGTCAAAACGCACAAAAAAATGTTATTTCTCAATAGTAAAAAAGCCCAGACACCCGCATGGTTACTGGACTTTTTGATGGCGGAGAGGGCGGGATTCGAACCCGCGTGTGCTTGCGCACAAACTGATTTCGAGTCAGCCCCGTTATGACCACTTCGATACCTCTCCGTATGCACTTGATCGCCGTTTTAAATTATACGCCAACGGCAGACGCTTTATTATATCATGATTCATTCGGCTTTGTCAACTTCATGAACGCTGCCTGCCAAATTTCCCCGTCTGCCCTAAGTCTTTGCCTTGTAATATAGGCTGCGCCAAAATAAAACCGAGGTTCGTCCCCGGCTTTTACTGTAACAGCAAGCGTATATATTTCCTCTGTATTAAGGCAAGAACCGGTTAAGCAAATTTTAGAAATTTTACTAAATCATCCCGCCGCGGGTTACTTTTTCGCCGTTTTGATGGTATATATAACTCAACATGTCCTGTCGCAAAGGCGACTGTTTTGCGCGTATCGGCAAAAAAAGCTGCATTTGGAGGGAAGCGTACGAAAACTCGGCGGTTCCTGTTAGGCATCCTTGTGTTTGCTCTTCTGACAGCCTGCTCCCGGCCAGACCGCGCGGAACCGGGCGCTGTATCCGGAGAAACCACAGCGCAAACCCCGCCGTTGTCCTCCCCTGCCCTTGCCGAGAACACGGCCCTTTCGGAATACACCGAATCCGCCGCCGAACCGTACCGTTTCAGGCAAAACCGTCTGGCGGCACGCTAAAGCACCCCAACACAGCCCCCAAAGCGTCATGCCCCATTTAACCCGGTCAAACCCTCGTTTTTGCGTGAAGCTATTCTCATTTCGCCGGCCCCCGTTCTCTTCTCTTGGCACAGAAAACCGCCGATGCAAGCCGGGCGTCCGTCGCCGAAAACCCCGCTTCCCCAACGGCCTGCCGCCCTTCAAACTCCGGTTACGCAGCCGCCCGCCGCAAGTACAATACAAAAACCCGGAAGCAGCCAATGCTTCCGGGTTTTGCTTTTTTCCGTTTTCACACTCTCATTGCTCCACCAGCGCGTTATGGTGCAGGTACACCACCAGATTGGCCCGGACGAGCGGGTCGTGAGCGGTAAACTCCTTCCGGGCGGCGGCAAAGAAACCGTACGTGTCCGCCCAGGCCACCGCCTGGGTGTAATAACTGTCGCCGATGCTTATGGCCAGTTCGCTACGGCCGGCGGCGGCAGGCTTGCCGTTGGCGCGCCAGAGCATGGTAATGATTTCCTTTTCCGTGCAGACCTGTTTGGGGCCGAAGGTCGTGGCGGACGTGCCCTCGGTAATGCCCTTCTCCAGCGCCCAGAGGACGGGTTTATAGAAATAATCCGACTCCGAAACATCCACAAAGGGGTTGCGTATGCGCCTGGGCTCGGGACAGCCCGATGCCCGCCAGAGGAACGTGATCACTTCCGCCCGGGTCAGGGACAGCTCGGGCGAAAAGGCGTCGCTTTTGGTGCCGAAGGTGATGCCGCGGTTTAAAGCCCAGACGACCGCCTCCCGGTAGTAAGCGTCCTCCGCCACATCCAGAAACGGGAAGGGGCTTTCTTTCATCTCGGCAAGTTTTTGGAGCGCCGCCTCCAGGTTCGCAATGCCCCAGCCGGTGCGAGCGTCGTAGCCGGGGGCGGCGATGTCGGTCGCTGTGCTGCAAAGCAGCTGGCGGATCTGGTAGGGTGTCAGCGTCGGGTCTTCCAGAAGCAGCCTGGCGGCCATGCCGGAAACAACCGGCGAGGAAAAGCTGGTGCCGCTAACGAGTACGGGTCTGCCGTCAATGTCGGCGGAAATTACGTTTTCGCCCGGCGCCATCAGGTCTACTCCCTGGAAGTAGCTGGAGAAATAGGCCGGCCCGGTCCCCGCTTCGTTGAGAGCGCCGACGGCCAAAACAGTGGAGTAGGCGGCCGGGTAAAACGGGTAAGCGTTCCCCTCGTTGCCGGCGCTGGCCACAATCAGCACGCCCTTTTTCTCCGCGTAGGCGACGGCGTCCCGCAAAGTGTTGTTGTCCAACAGGGCGCCGGCGCTGATGTTGATAATCTGGCAGCCATAGACGTCCACCGCGTCGACGATCATCTTCGCAATAAGCGAGATTGAGCCGTTGACGGCCGAACCGTTATGTTCCGCGGCAAAAACCAGCGGCACAAGGATTGCTTCGGAACACACGCCTTCCACCCCCGCCGACTGGCAGCCTACAATCAGCGCCGCCACGCTGGTGCCGTGGCCGATGGTGTCCTCGGTGTACAGGCCGGGGAATATGTAGTTTTTCCCTGTGTCCAGATTCTCCTTGTTGATGGCCCGGCTGGAGATGCCCGTGTCGATAACGGCGATGCGCACCCCGTCCGCGGCGTAAACCGTCAGCGTGCCCGCAAAGGACAGCAGGATCAATACGGCTAACGCAAAGGATAGTATCCGTTTTTTCAATGCAATCCTTGTCCCTTCCTGCTAAAATGCGGAATACGGCGGCGAAACCGCCACCGTATTCTCATTATACGACTCTGGAAAATTCTGGTCAAGTCTTTTCCAGCCTTAGCGGACCGTCCTTTCGTAAGGCCCGCTTTCCTAGTTAACAAAGTAGATCTTCTTGTACGACTGGACGTTGTCCGGGTTCCACACCGCCGACGTTTTGCCCTCCGTGTCGGAGTAGGCGTTCGGCGTGCCATAGTAGGTATCCGGACACCCGTTCATGGCGTACCCGCCGCCGATAACCGTCACCTTGTTCGTGATGGCAATGGTGCCCATCGTGCTGTTGTAGACGCGGTTGTAAATACCCACGCCCGTCTCGGCGGTGTTCTGAATCGTCACGTTGTTGCTCACCGTTAGAATCAAAAGCTCGCTGGTCTTGTTGCCCCAGATGGTAACGGTGCCCTTGTAGTCGGTCGTGCACTGGCTCGTAAGCACAGCGCCGTCCTTGAGGACCACCTTGCCGCCGTCGGAGTAGATGGCCGGGCCGTTGCCGGTATTGTTAACCTGGCCGCCGCTGATGGTCAGCGCCATTCCCTCCCAACCGACGTTGTAAACAGTTCCAATGCTGTTGCTGGAAATCAGGGAGCTGTTGGTGACGGTCACGTTCCCTTCGTTGTTGTAGACGGCATAGCCCGTCACCGAAATCGTCGAGTTGGTGATCGTTACCGAGGATTTGTACTCAGTCCGCAGGAAGCTGCCGGCCATCTCGATTTTCGCATCCGTGATGATTACCGTGCCCGACCTCAGCTGCGAATTGGAGTAGTAGGTGCCGTTGTAAATCGCGTAGGTTTTCGCCGTAAACACCGGTTCGCCGGTAACCCGGATGGTACTCGGCAGCAGGCTGGCAACGGCATACCCGCTGTCCGCGTTGTTGATCACCGCCGCGCCGTTGATGGTCAGCTGCGGCTTGTTCTTTGCCAGGTCGATGTTTTCCTGCTTCTTATAGAGGGAGATAACCCCCTTGTTGCCGGAGCTGACCACGCTGCCGGTGACGGTTACGCCCTCGCCCAGCGTCATGGAACCGCTCGCCATGTTGACGGCGACGCCCGGGCTGGTAAAGGTGCCGGCGTGGATGACCCATTCCGCGGTGAGGTAATCGAGTTCGAGAACCGGGGCATTCCCCGTCGTCGTAAACGTGCCGCCGTATATGGTCACGTTGCCGCAGCCCGCCAGCAGGGTTTGGGCGGTTGTGATGCTGGTATTTTCGCCTTCGATGGTCAGCTGGCAGCCGTGTT
>JAKPBM010000303.1 GCA_029778935.1 Bacillota bacterium
CGAAACCCTGGCCTCGTACGCAGGGACGCAGTTTCAGATTCTAAGCGGCGGGCGCATCCTCTATGTCGCCAATGTGCCCCACGGGTTTTCGGACGAAGCGTTTTACAGCGTGGCCGTCGACGGGGAAACCCTCTATACCTCCCCCGACAAGGCAAAGCCGATTATTGAGCTGTTTGTGTTCGCCAACGGCACGAAACTGGCGGTTTTGGAAGGTTATCGCGAGCGGGACAAAGCGGAACCGGCCCTGACCGTCGGCGTTTTGGACGGAAACGCCTTTACGGTGCTCACCCGTAACGCCCTTCCCGAAGGGAACTGGCGGCTTGGGGAGGATGGGGCTGGCCACCTGCGCGTAACAGACGGCAAAACGGCGTATACGCTGGACGAATCGGGCCGTTTGCGGGCGGAGTGAGGGTATGCTTTCGCGGCGGGGGGTAAGCCATGTCGCGCGGCTTGAAATAAGCGTTGCTATGTTCCCCGCCCGCAGCAAAGCGGTTATAGCAGCAACACAAATGCGTTTTCAGGCAACGTCAACCGCCCCGCCGACAGGGCTTGGCCGCTATGTACATTGAAATCCGCTCAATAAGCCGCCGATTTCCGCAACCTGGCTGTTGCTTTGGTTTTTGCAAAACTCAAAACACTTGACGTCATGCAAATCCGCAGGTAAAATAAGATAAACAAACATTCTCCGCGGCATCCTTCCTTATAAAAACACTTCGGAGTTACAAAATTTTTTCTCGGCCGTTCAGGCAGGCATAAGCGGAGGGATTTTCATGAAGAAGTATCGCTTAACAGCCGTTCTGGCCCTGCTGGTTTTCGTCGCGTGCTTCTTTCAGGCAACGCCTTCACAGGCGATGGTATCGGAAGAAGCTTTGGAAGAAGCACTCATCGAACAGCTTCTGGCCGGCCTGCCGCCGGAGCTGGACAATCCTATCCCCGATGACGAAAACATGCCGGCCCTCTGGAACCAGATGTTTGACCTTCGGAAAAACAGCGAAAACCCTGTCCATTGCGTGATGTATGCCAAACCTTTCGAGCCGGCGGACCTGGCCAAAGACGGGGCCGTCTTGCTTCTCGGCAAGGTGGGCCGGGTGGTAAAAGAGCTGCCCCTGGCGGATATCCACCTTTTTGAAACGGAAATCGACGGCCAGAAGCAGACGGTGCTTTTGCAGCGTTCCCTGGATGTTCCCCTTAGGCCGGGATACACCGCTTTGGTGGCCGCAGGTTGGGCGGAAGGGCGATATGTTGTCAAGTTCGGCCCCTCCGGCGTGTTCACCGGCACGGAAAGCGAGCTTAGGAAGCTTCGCGGCGAGCTGCTGCAGGCGGCACAGGGACGGTAGCTTACCTGCAGACTTTCTGTTTCGCCAACGCAACCGCACAGCCCGTCGCAGGCGGCAGTCCGCCGGTACCGACGCACCAGCACAGCTGACCACCGGCGCCGGCAGCCCGCCTAAGTCGGCGGTTCGCCGGAACCGACCACTCGTCGGAACCGGCAGCATGATAGCGCCGGCAACTCGAGGCCAATAGTCCGTCAACAGCCTGCCGGGCCGGCCGCCGTCACAAGCGAAAGCCCTCTTTAACCGGTACCTTGCGGAACCGGCATTTCGTCGAAGATAATCCGTTGTGCCCGCGGCTCATTGGAACCGGCAGCATGATAGCGCCGGCAACTCGAGGCCAACAGTCTGTCAACAGCCCGCCGGAGCCGACCGCCCGTCACAGGCGACAGCCCGTCATAACCGGCAGCTCGTTGGAATCCTATTCGTTGTGCCGACTGCCCGCCGGAAACGGCAGTCGAAACCTTGGCCGGCTTTGCTCTGGATAAGGTTTTCTGCGGCCGCCTTGCTTCCGGAGCAGCGCCATAAACCGTTCGCCGCAGTTCACACGACAGTGTTACTTCTCACAAGTTTTCCTCCATATCAAAAACAGGGGCGTATCCGCCCCTGTTTTTTCACGCATATTATCTTGTCTTTTCCAGGGCTACTTTGCCGAAACCGCTTCCTCGATGGCCGCGTTGATCTGCGCCCGCTTGCTAAGCAGCCAATCCTCGCCCCGGGGGTATTCCTTGAAGGTAATCGGCGCGATGCCTTCTTCCAAAAGCTCCATCACCTTGTCGCGGCCGACCAGGCTCTCCAGCAGAATCAGCGCCCGCCGGTCGCACAGCGCCTCATAGAACACCTTCAGCCGCAGCGAAGCCAGCGCTTCGCCGTTTTCGCCCGGATACACTACAAAGGCGTCGCCCGACGGAAACGCGTTGCCCGCGTCGGTGACGCGGAAGGGGTCGATGGGCTTTATGGAAAGCTGGGTGTTGTAGAAGTTGTAGCCCCACTGGAGGAAGCCTTTGATGTGGAACTTATACAGCTGGACGCCTATAATGCGGTTTCTTGCCGACGGGAAGGCCATAAACCGGTTGGCAACCTTCTTGTGCTGCCCGCAGCAGTAGTACGTCCACAAGTTGGGCACGTTGTTTTCGATAAACGGCTCGATGTGGTCGGTGGCGGGGATAGGCGTCGGCACGGCGCCCGATTCGTAGAACTGGTAATCGGACAGAGCGTCAATCATCGTAAAGTCCGGGAAACACTTTTTCACCACCGCCGCGGCCTTGGCGTAGTGCTCTAAAATGGAGATGCCCGGCTCGTCGGATACATGGACAAAGCAGCGGTCTTGAATGCCCTGGGCTTTGAGGAAAGGAATCAACTCGGCGGAAAGGGCTTCCAGAAAACCTACGTATTCGTCGGACAGGGCGTCCGTATCCCAGCCGAACAGGCGGCGGTATTCGCCGTCGACGGTGGCCATGACTTTCGGTGCATGGGCCGCGCCCCACTGGGTAAAGAAGTGGGACAGTTCGTAATACTGTATGCCGACGCGCTTGCACATGTCAATCCAGCGGGCGAGCTTTTCAAACCCGAAGGTATATTGGCCGTTTTCCAGCGTAACATCCACCAGCTGCACCGTCGGCCGCTCGCCGCCGACCGCCGTGTCCAAAGGCGGCGTAAACAGCGGAGTGAGAAGCACGGTTTGGCCGTGCATAACGGCAGTTTTGGCAAAGTTTTCCGCGATACGCCAGTATTCTTCGGAAAACACCGGCACGTTGTAGTAGTTGGACAGGCAGTCCGTATGGAACCAGGAGGTGTAGATTAAATCGTCAGGCGGCAAGGAAGCGTCCACCACGTGGAGATTCACGCTTACGCTGCCCAGCGGGCTGCCGGCGGCGTCCTCAAACGAGACGGTAATCCGGTAGTCTCCGGCCGGGCGCTCGCCGCACACTTCCACCCACACGCTGCCCCACTGGCCGCCCAGAAGGTCAATGCTTCCCTCATAGGGGCGCAGCACGTCGGGAATCAGACAGGCGCAGGTGCGCAGGACGTCGTCGTCATGGTCATGGTACACCGGGAAATTGGAAGGCACATTTTCGACCAGATACAGCTTGACAGACAGTTCCGGCGCGGCGGAAACGGATACTTTGGCGTATCGGCGGGTGGCCCCCTGCATATTGTAGGCCACCTGGAAGGAAACAGGCTCGTTTTTCAGTGCCGAAAGGGCGGATATTTGCCGGTAGGGCGGGAATTCTTCGGGAAACACCTTCGCAAGGGAAGAAAGAGTCAACAGCCGAAGCATGCAAACACATCCTTTGTAGATTTCTAACGCTTAGCGTACCACAAGTTGCGAAAAATTACAACCGCCGGGTAAATCAGGGCGGCCGAAAGTATACGTGTAACGGATTAACGTGAAAAAGCGGCTTCAGACGCTGCGCCCCTTCCCACACATCCCTGCCTGCCGCCGATGCCGGGCGCTCTTTTCGCGAAAACCACAGAAAACCGGTTCATGGGCGCGAATAGAATAATATCGAAAACGGCGGGCTGCCATACCCCGCATCCGCCAGAAAACAAAAAACCACGCTTTGGTTTCCCAAAGCGTGGTTTTCGTCTGGAGCGGATTACGGGGCTCGAACCCGCTACCTCCACCTTGGCAAGGTGGCGCTCTACCAGATGAGCTAAATCCGCAGGAAATGGTGCCTCCGGTCGGAATCGAACCAACGACACAGGGATTTTCAGTCCCTTGCTCTACCAACTGAGCTACAGAGGCGGATGGCGGCGCACTTACCGCACTATCTATAAAAAGAAAATGGCGATCCGGAAGGGGCTCGAACCCTCGGCCTCCAGCGTGACAGGCTGGCGTTCTAACCAACTGAACTACCGGACCATATGGTGGGAACAACAGGGCTCGAACCTGTGACCCCCTGCTTGTAAGGCAGGTGCTCTCCCAGCTGAGCTATATTCCCAACTTTTTTACCGCCCCCGAAGAACGGCAAGACTTATTATACATAAATATAAATGACTTGTCAAGACCATTTTTACGATATCTCAGAATTTTTTGTAGTATTGTTTATGATAGACGATACTAATAGATACAGAAGATAAATTTTCCGCCATATTTACGGTAAATATAGCTGCTGATATATGTTTTTATTTCAGTAAGTAT
>JAKPBM010000316.1 GCA_029778935.1 Bacillota bacterium
CACACGGCAAACACCACGCCGGGCATTTTGACGACCCACCGGTCCTCAATCTGCCAGCCGAACCGCCTGTCGTACCAGCTATAAAGCGCGTCGAAATAGCCTGTGCCGGGGTCGTCGCTGTAGCCGAAGATGCCGTGGCGCACGCGTTTTTCCAGCTCTTCCAGCACTTCCGGCGGGGCGGGAAAGTCCATATCCGCCACCCACAGAGGCAGCAGCCCCTCGGGCAAGTCCCAGCGGTGGGCAAAATCGTATTTTAACGAATCAGTGTTACGCCGTTCGATGACCTTATCGAAGTCAAAGGGCATGGGAGTCCCCCCTAGATATAGTACATAAACGAGTCGCCGCTTTGGACTTTGTCGGCCTCCGCGACCAAATCGGCAACAGTTACCGATTGCAGTTTTTCCCGGACGGCTTCATCCAATCCGTCGTGCACCAGTTTCAGCGCCGCTTCGATTTCCGGTGCTGTTTCCGCCACCGTTTCCTCTCCCGGCTCAAACAGGGAGATTTCGATGGTGGACAGCACGTCGTAGACGGAAATTTCGCTGGGCGGCCTGGTGAGCTGGTATCCGCCCTGAGCGCCTTTGACGGAGAACACGATACCGCCCCGTTTTAAAAGGGAAAACACCTGCTCCAAATAGATTTTCGAAATGCCGAGCTTTTCAGATATGCTGATGACGGTTATATGTTCGCTTAAATTGGGCTGCCTGGCCATATGTGTTACGGCAGCCAGCGCGTAACGACTTTTGGCGGATAGCCGCATACGATACTCCTTCCGGAGCGCCCGGAATCGTAAGACGCCCCTAATCATATATTACTGCTATGTAATAAATGATATATGACTTCCTGGAAAATGTCAATCGTTCCCTTCCAGAAAAAGAAAAAAACACGTCGCCGACGTGTTTTTTTCTTTTCCGTTGTTTACTTTTCTTAGTCCGCCTTGGCCGGAAGCACCTCGTTGGGGTCGATATACTCGCCGTTGCGCATCATCTCGAAATGCAGGTGGGCTTCGTCCAGCATTTCAAAGGCCGCCGTTCTGCCCAGGGAGCCGATAATCATGCCGGCGGATACGGCGTCTCCCACTTCCACCGAAGGCATCTTCGACAGGCCGCAGTAAATGCTGCGTATGCCGTCCTCGTGTTCGATGACCACGACGACGCCCTTAAACGCGTCCTCGTACACGTCCACTACCTTGCCTTTGGCAACCGCCAGCACCGGCTCGCCGACGGTGCCGACAATGTCAATGCCCGTGTGGGTACGCCAGTCGTCCATGGTGGGGTTGTAGACCGGCGTGCTGCCCGAGTAGGCGCGGATAATCTCGCCCGGCAGCGGACGGACGTAGAAGATTTTCTGCGGCGGTTCCGTCTGGGCGGGCGGTTTTGTCGTGGTGGGGGACGGGCCTGCCGGGACGTTGGTTACGGTCTGTTGCACGGGCAGGGTCGGCTCTTCCGACGGAACGAATGTGTAGGGCACCGACGTGACCAGCCCGATGTCCGGCACGTCCGGAACATCCGGCACGTCGATTCCCTTGTTCGCGAACAACACTACGTAGCCCGATACGCCGATGGCCGCTATGCAGAGACACAACACCAGGTAAAATCCCTTGCCAGCCAGAAAGAAATTCACCTTTTTCGAAACCTTTTCCAGCTTTCCGGTTTCCTTTTCTTGGTTGCTCATAGGGTTACACCTCCTGCCGTTAGTATAACCTTGCTCTTCCTTCCTTATACGGACAAGCATGGCGGATTTGGAAAAATCAGCAAATTTTTCTCCTAAGAGCCTTTCCTTTTATTTTGCCCCCTTTGCCCCCACTTAATACGCCAAAATGGTAGAACCCCCTGCGGTTTTCCCCGCAGGGGGTTTTTGCTCTTTAAGCCTGCATGGCGGCGTACAGGCCCTTTTCTTTTTCTGCAAAGTACAGCTCGGCAGGAAGCATGTACTCTTCGCAGAAGGGGTGGATTTTTCTAAACATAAACGGCGAGCGCCGCTTGCCCACGTGCCGCATGCCCAGGGAAAGCAGCACCTTGCTGGACCGTCTGTTCGGTACAAAATGGCTGCCGTAGACCAGGCCCAGCCCCACCTGTTCAAAGGCAAACTGCAAAACGGCGGCGGAAGCTTCCCGGGCATAGCCCTTGCCCCACCATTTCCTGCCTAAGGAATAGGCGAGATTGGCCGTTTCGCAAGTGGGGCTTGTGCCCGTCAGCGTCACCATTCCAATCGGGCGGCCTCCTTCCGACGGGTCTTTGGGGACGATGGCCCAATAATACGTCTCCGGCCGCTTGTATGCCTTTATTTTTTTGTCCAGAAACTCCTCCACGTCGGATAGCTTCGGCATAATCTTCGTCGTCATATACCGGTACACTTCCGGATCGGCGCCCCAGTTTTCCCAGACGGCCACAGCGTCCTCTTTCGTAAAGCGCCGCAGGATTAGCCGCGGAGTTTCCAGCGTAACCGTGCCCAGATGTTTCATAGGTGTCTGCGTTTGCCCGTGTTACTCGGCTTTCTGCAAATCGGCCTTGATCTGCTCGTACAGCGCCAGCGCTTCCGACTGCAGCAGGGCCTGTCCGTTGTCCTTTTCCAGCTCGGACAGCACCGAAGCCGCCGCTTCCATGTTGCCGCCCCGCCATTCCTTTTCCAGCGCAAACAGCAGATCGTAGGCTTTGGCCAGCTGTTCTTTTTCTTCCTTCAGGCGGGCGGCCTCTTCCATAAGCTGGCCCACTTCCGCCTCTTTTTCCTCTTTGAGCTGGGCCAGGTTCTCCTCCGCGGACGCCAGACGGCTCTGCACCAGCTCAAACTCCGTCTGGAGCTGGGCGTACCGGGCGGAAACGCCCTTTTCCCGGTCGGCCACTTCGCTGATATTCTTCTGCGCGCCGGCCAGCTCCCGCTCCAGCCGCTGGGTGTTGCGGTACTGCACCATATGAGATATCGTAAGCAGAACAACAATCAGGACCAGCATGGCGCCGATGTAGCGGTACACCGACATCTTGCACTCTTTTCGGTTTTGTGCTTCCGGGCTTGTGTTCTGCACCGTTTTATTTTGATTTTCCATACTATCCTCTTCTTACTCCGTGGTTTGCCCCAGCTGGGCCAGCAGATGGTCCAGGTCGTCCAGGTCGTAGTATTCCAGCACAATCTTGCCTTTGCCGCCTCTGCCGGGCAACACCTGCACGCCGCGCCCCAGCCCGGAGGAAAGCCGGGCGGACAGCTCTTTGGCGTAGTTAACGGTCTCCGGCTTTTTCGCCTGTTTTTCCGGCGAAAGCTGGCGTTTTACCCACTGCTCCGTCTGCCGGACGGAAAGCCCCTTGGCGATGACGTATTCCGCCGCGCGGATTTGCTCTTTCGCCGTTTTCAGCGGCAGAAGGGCCCTGGCATGCCCGGCGGAAAGGGTTCCTTCCGCGACCATTTTCTTGATTTCCTCGGGCAGTTCCAAAAGCCGCAGCGCGTTGGCCACCGCCGGGCGGGATTTTCCCACCCGCGCCGCCGCTTCCTCCTGCGTCAGCCCGTACTGCTCCATCAGCACCCGGTAGGCCTCCGCCTCTTCGATGGGCGAAAGGTCCTCCCGCTGCAGATTTTCCACCAGCGCCATTTCCAGCGCGGCCAAGTCCGACGCTTCCAGCACCACCACGGGCAGCTCTTCCAGTCCGGCCATGCGCGAAGCGCGGTACCGCCGCTCGCCCGCCACAATCTGATATCTGTCCTCGCCGATTTTCCGCACCGCCAGCGGCGTAATAACGCCGTGCTGCCGGATGCTTTCCGCCAGGGAAGAAAGCGATTCCTCGTCGAAGTTTCTTCTCGGCTGGTTCCGGTTCGGCTCAATCTGGTGGATGCTCAGACGGGTGACGCCCTCGGACGCATCCGTGATATCCGTTGTTCCAAACAGAAGATCGAGGCCTTTTCCCAGGCCCCCCGTGCTTTTTGCAGCCATATGCCCTCCCCAATCCTACGATTTCTTGCCGGTCAGCCGGTTGCGGCGCATGAATTCTTCCGTCAGCTGTTCGTACCCGGCGGCGCCGCGGGAACTTTTGTCATAAAACTGGATGGGTTTTCCGTGGCTCGGCGCCTCCGAAAGCCTGACGTTTCTGGGAATCACCGTCTTATAGACCTTGTCGGCGAAATACTTCTTAACCTCCTGCACCACCTGCAGGGCGAGGTTCGTCCGCCCGTCATACATGGTAAAGAGGATGCCGTCAATATCCAGCCGTGGGTTCAGCTTTTTGCGCACCGTGCGGATGCTGTTGACCAGCATGGACAGGCCTTCCAGCGCGAAATACTCGCACTGCAGCGGAATCAGCACCGAGTCGGCCGCGCACAAGGCATTCAGCGTCAGAAGCCCCAAAGACGGAGGGCAGTCGATGATTATGACGTCGTAATGGGGCCGAAGTTCCGTCACGGCCCGTTTTAAAGCGTGCTCCCGGTTCGGCGTTTCCACAAGGGCGATTTCCGCGCCGGCCAGCTCCAGACAGGACGGAAGGATATCCCCGTAGGGGGTCTCCCGCACAGCTTTCTGCGCCGCAAGGCTGCCGACAATGACGTCGAACACCGTCTGAGACGTGTTCTTTTCCAGCCCGTAGCCGCTGGTGGCGTTCCCCTGGGGGTCAAAGTCGATGAGGAGCGTTTTCACGCCGGCCAGGCCCAGCCCCGCGGCCAAATTGACCGCCGTCGTCGTCTTGCCGACGCCGCCTTTCTGGTTGGCGACGGATATTACCCGGCAAAGCCCGTTATCCGACATACAAACCCCCCTCAAAATGTGCAAACATTCTGTTTCCTATTATAGCATGCCCGCAAGGGGTTTTCAAGGATACTGCGTTTTGTTTCACGTGAAACATTCTCCGTGCGTTTCGAGCGAAGTATACCCTTGTTGATTAGTGTTCAACCGCCGCTTAACGCTGTTCTGCCATTGAATGTTTCACGTGAAACACCAGATTGTCCTTCAACGCCTATGCATTTGCTTCACGTGAAACAGTTTCCCGCCGGCGGCGGAACAATCCTTTCAGCAAATAAAAAGCGCCGGTTAAACCGGCGCTTTGCTTAGTTCTTTATTCGTTTTCTTCCCCGTGGTCGTGGTCCGTATGGCAAACGTCGCACTCGCCGGCGCAGCCGATAATCGGCACCGGGTCGATGCCCTGCCGGCGGTAGTAATCCGCGAGGGCGGATTTGACGGCCTCCTCCGCCAGCACCGAGCAGTGCATCTTCACCGGCGGCAGCTCGTCCAGCGCTTCCACTACAGCGGTGTTGGTAAGCTTTAAAGCGTCCTGCACGGACTTTCCTTTAATCAGCTCCGTGGCCATGGAGCTGGTGGCCACTGCGGCGGCGCAGCCGAAGGTCTGGAACTTGACGTCCACGATGACATCGTTTTCGATCTTCAGATAGATTTTCATGATGTCGCCGCATTTCATATTGCCAACCTGGCCGACGCCGTTGGCATCCTCAATTACACCCACGTTTCTGGGGTGCATAAAATGGTCCATTACTTTTTCCG
>JAKPBM010000371.1 GCA_029778935.1 Bacillota bacterium
ATACTGATAGCGCTTCTGTGGACGTTGGGAACCACACCCATAGCCGACGCAAGGTGCTTTTTTCTGGCCTTTTTTGCCGCGATTACGCAGGGGATTATAAGCGCCGGCGCGGCCGTATACGTCCACCAATTGTTTAAGCAGCACGCAAAAGACAAAGACTGCGGCAAAAACGGTAACAACGACCACAACGAAAACGATCAAAACGGAAAAACGTAAGTACGTTTCATGTAAAAAAGGCGGCAAACGGGAAAACCGTTTGCCGCCTTATCAAATTGCCTTGTCTTATTCGACGGTGTAGGGCAGAAGAGCCACGTGGCGGGCACGCTTAATGGCCTGGGTCAGCTGGCGCTGATGCTTGGCGCAGGTGCCGGTCATGCGGCGGGGGAGAATCTTGGCGCGTTCGCTGATGAAGCGGCGCAGCCGGGAAACGTCCTTGTAGTCGATGTTGTAAATCTTATCGGCACAGAAAGCGCATACCTTCTTACGGCGTTTGGGTTTCGCGGGCCGTTCTGCGGTGCGTTCCTTCTCCATGTCGTTTTACCTCCTTTGCTGATCAAATGGAAAATGGGTTTTAATAGGGTTTAGAAGGGAAGTTCGTCGTCGTCCCCGGTTAAATCGCTGAAGCTGTTGCCAAAACCGGAGTAGCCGCCGCCACCATAGCCCGGCGCGGGCTCTTCCGGTAGGGGAGGACGGTCGTAACCGCCGCGGGGAGCGGAATCACGGTCGCGCTTCGGCTCGGCAAAATGCACTTCGTCGGCGACCACCTCGACGGCCGTACGGTTGCGGCCCTCGTTGTCCGTCCACTTGCGCGTTTGGATGCGGCCGACAACGGCTACCAACAGTCCTTTGTGGAACCATTTGGAAACGAACTCCGCCGTGTTGCTCCACGCGACAACGTCGATAAAGTCGGTGGTCTGCACGTTGGGATTGTCAGATCTCCGAACGCCTCTGTCAACCGCCAAAGTGAAGGTCGTCACCGGCGTGTTGTTCTGCGTGTGCCGAAGCTCGGGGTCACGCGTGAGGCGTCCCATCAGGATGGCCTTGTTGAGCATGCGGAACGCTCCTTCCTGCCGTCAGCGGTTTTCCAGATTACTTTTCTTCGACAACAATCAGGGAACGGATGACCGCATCGGTGATGTTGAAGATACGGTCCAGCTCGGCGGGGAAATCCGTCGGAGCGGTGAACTTCATGACCACGTAGTAGCCTTCGGTCATCTTGTCGATGGCATACGCCAGGCGGCGCTTGCCCCACTCCTCAATAGACTCCAGCGTACCATTTTCCTCGACCAGCGTCTTGAAGCGATTAACGACTTTCGCGATTTCCTCGCTGTCCAAAGTCGCGTTAACGACAAACATCGCCTCGTACTTTCCGGTAGCTTTCATTCTTTTGCACCTCCTTCTGGACAATGGCCCATGCCCATACGGCATGAGCAAGGATTCTGCGGATTCCGGCTACTCCGGGCATCCCGGGTACAGTATCCGCATATTAACCAGTATATTATAACGGATTTTCCGGAAAAGTCAAGCCCAAAAGCGGGATTTTGCGCAAAGCATCCTATGCGCAGAGAGAAATATGCATAATTTTAACCTATAAGCGGGAAAGGTTACTTGCAAACTTCGACAGGATGTGGTATAAGTATTGCATATTACAACAAAATAGGAAGGATTTGGGGGATTTTCATGAGTGACACAAAAGAAACCGTAACGCAGCCCGACGAAAACGAAACGGCGAATCATGTAACCGAAAATGGAACCGAAGCCGCCGAACAGCAGAACGCCGCGGCGGAAGAAGCCGCAAAACAAGCGGCGGAGACCCCGGCGCAGACGGCCCCTGGTGCCGACACCCCTGCGGCCGGGCAGGAAAACCCTGTCAAAAATTTCATCTCCAGCCTGGGTAAAAACTTGAAGGCGGTCGCCGCGGTAGCTGTAGCGCTGCTGATTATCGTCATTCTCGCCTTCGGCGGCGGCAACTCCTCCGGCGGCGGCAAAGAAGACGCGACCCTGTTCAACAAGGGCCTGCTTCCTGTGAGCCTGGGCGGCAAGTACGGCTATGTCAACAAGAGCGGCAAGTTTGTCATCAACCCCCAGTTCGAAGAAGCAATGCCGTTTACGGACAACGGGCTGGCCTGCGTGAAGTCCAACGGCAAATACGGCTACATCAACACCAAGGGCAGCTTTGTCATCAACCCGCAGTTTACCTATGCCACGTCCTTTGTAAACGGATACGCAAGAGTGCGCAACGGCGACAAATGGGGCTACATCGATGCGAAAGGCAAGTACGTCATCAACCCGCAGTTTGAGTATGTCAGCAACTTCGGCGAGAACGGCCTGGCCCTTGTGCAGCAGGGCGGCAAGTACGGCTTTATCGATAAGAAAGGCAGTTTTGCCATCAACCCGCAGTTTGAGGACGCGTTCGCCTTTGAGAACGGCCTGGCCGTGGTCGAGATGAACGGCAAGTACGGCTTTATCGACGCAAAAGGCAAGTACGTCATCAACCCGCAGTTTGAAGACACCGTCGGCTTTGACGCCAAGGGTCTGGCGGCGGTGGAAGCAAACGGCAAGTGGGGCTTTATCAACAAGAAGGGCAGATACGTCGTCAACCCGCAGTTTGACGACGCCTACTGGTTTACCAGCGAAGGCCTGGCCGTTGTCGAGAGCAACGGCATATACGGCTATGTGGACACCAAGGGCAGCTTTGTCATCAACCCGCAGTTTGACGAGGCCTATCCTTTCGTCGGCAACGTCGCCGTTGTCCGCCTGGGCAGCAAGTACGGCATTATCAACACCAAGGGCCAGTATGTGGTGAACCCCAACTACAGCTACATCGACAACTCCGGTACCAACGGCATGTTCTACTTCCTGGACAACGGCAAGATCGGCTACCTGAACGCTTCGGGCAAGATCGTCATCAACCCGCAGTTTGACGTCTTCTACATGGGCTACTACGGCGACTATGCCGTGGCCGGCGAGTTCTATGCAGACGGCTACGCCGTCGTTCGAGTCGGCGACCAGTACGGCGTTATCGACAAAACGGGTAAATACATCATCAACCCGCAGTTTGACAACGTCGGCAACTAAACAGAACATAAGCAAAAATGTGTCCGCTTTTTTGGCGGGCACATTTTTTATATTCTCCAGGCCATATTAAATAGGTGTTACAGGCTGTTTCCGCGGTTTGTCAATGTTTTTTGCTTGAAGCACCTGGCAGAATCTGTTATAATGAACATAAAATAGAGGCAGTATGCCGTTTTCTCCAAAGAATCGGGGCAGGGGAGAAGGAAGGTTCGATCTGCCGTGCCTTTTTGGCGGTCCGCTTTCCATGAAAACGCTCGAAATCGGCGTTACCAGACCAAATCCAAATCAGGAGGGTGTAAAATGAAGTGCAAAAGCTGTGGGGCTGAAGTAAGCGACCAGGCCCTGTTCTGTACCAACTGCGGAGCAAAGATCGACGAACCTGCCGTTTCCACCCTGGCCGAGGACGAGGCGAAGGATGTGCCCGTCGGTCTGGAGGAAATTCACGAGCCCCTGTTACCCGCCGACGAAGCAGGCAAGGCCGAAGTGCCTGTCGTACCCTTCACGGCGCCGGCCGCCCCGGCGGAACCCAGCGGAAAAGAGGACAAGCCCGTCAGCGCCGCGCTGTTTTTCTGGCTTCTGTTTTTCGGCTCCCTGCCGGTCATCGGCCTGTTTGTGAACATCATCATCGTCAGCCGGGCCGAGCGGGTAAATCTCAAAAATTTCTGCGTGGCCATGCTTGTATGGCACTGTATTTTCCTCTTCTTGATTTTGGTGGGGCTTGTTCTCGGCATTATCTATCTGGACCATGTGAACGATTTCCTTTCCCGCTATTTTAACATCATGATTCTGCCAAAGTTCTAATCCGTCATGCCGTTTGTCTTCCCGGCATACAAAGAAACTGCAAGCAACCGCGATAAAAAGGAGTTATTCCGCCTATGAAAAATGTGCTGGTGGCCCAGTCCGGTGGGCCGTCCCCCGTCATCAACGCGTCCCTTTTGGGCGTTATCGACGCCTGCCGCGCCTATCCCGACCGGTTCGGAACCATTTACGCAGGCTACCGCGGCATCGAAGGCGTTTTGCAGGAAGATTTAATGATTCTCTCGGCCCAGCCGGAGGAAGAATTGCGCCTTTTGAAGACGACGCCCTCCGCCGGCGCCATCGGCACCTGCCGGTATAAGCTCAAAGACGAGGATTCGCCCGACTACGCCCGCATTCTGGAAGTGTTCAAGGCCCACGACATCGGCTATTTCTTCTACATCGGCGGCAACGACTCCATGGAAACGGCCCACAAAGTTTCCCAACTGGCCCAAAAGGAAGGCTACCCCCTTGTTTGCGCGGGGATTCCCAAAACCATCGACAACGACGTGGGCGACCCCACGTTCCGCCTGCTGGATCATACGCCTGGCTACGGCAGCTGTGCTCGGTACTGGGCGCTGCTAATGCAGAACGCGTTGGAGGAAAACCGGGCCATCGCCACGTCGGAATGCGTTTCCGTCTACCAGGCCATGGGCAGGAAAGCCGGCTTTATCACCGCCGCCGCCCGCCTGGGCGACCCGGAGCGCAGGCACCCGATGCTCATGTTCTTTGCCGAAACCAACATGACGCTGGAAGATCTTTCGGAAAAGGTCAACGACGTATTGAAGCGGGAGGGCCGCTGCGTCGTGGTGGTCAACGAAGGGTTCGACACCGGCGCCACCGAGTTTAGGCATGACCGCTTTGGCCATGTGGAGTACGGCGCTTCGGGGATTACGGCCATGCAGGCGGTGGTCAACTACTTAAACAGCCGGAAGCTGCCCGCCCGCGGGCAGGCCACGGGCCAGATCCCCGGCGTGATACAGCGCTCCACCGCGGTGTTCGCGTCCCAGGTGGACATAGACGAGGCCTACGAAGTGGGCCGCCACGCGGTGGAAGTCGCCCTGACATACGGAACGGGGT
>JAKPBM010000377.1 GCA_029778935.1 Bacillota bacterium
AAGATATGTCCGTTCCGGCAGATAGGATATGATCGAGCGGGTGTACTCGTCGGGTTTGTGGCCGTCAATGAGCACGGTCCCCTTATAGTCATTGATGAGGCCGACGATGATCTTAAACAACGTCGTCTTGCCGCATCCGTTGGGGCCCACCACGCCAATCATCTGCCCTGCTTCGAGAGAAAACGTCAAGTTAGACAGTACGGGCAGCGTCCCGTACCACTTCGTAAGATTCTGAAACTCCAGAATATTCGCCATCTTCCCTCTCCTTTCCTGCCGGAAACACGGCACATATTACAAGTTGCCCCCATTTCACAGGATGGCAACCCATATGTCAAGCTTACGCGCCGAACAGAAGCAGCAGGATACCGGCCGCCACGGCGGAACCGATAACGCCGGCCACGTTGGGGCCCATGGCGTGCATAAGCAGGTAGTTGGCCGGGTTGGCCTTCTGGCCCTCAATCTGGGATACGCGCGCAGCCATGGGAACGGCGGAAACGCCCGCAGAACCGATCAGCGGGTTCACTTTGCCCTTCGTGACCCAGCACATGAATTTGGCGATCAGCAGGCCGCCGACAGTGCTGAACATGAAAGCGAAAAGGCCCAGACCGATAATCTTGAGCGTTTCCAGCTGCAGGAAGGTTTCGCCCTTGGCTGTAGCGCCGACGGTGGTACCCAGAAAAACGGTGACGACGTTCATCAGGCCGTTCTGAACGGTGTCGGACAAGCGGGCCGTCACGCCGGACTCACGCAGCAGGTTGCCGAGCATCAGCATACCGATCAGCGGAGCGACAGAGGGCAGAAGCAGGATGGACAGAATCGTAACGACAATCGGAAAGCAGATTTTCTCCGTCTTGGAAACGACTCTGCCCTGCTTCATGGGAAGTTCGCGCTCTTTCTTGGTGGTCAGCAGGCGCATAATCGGCGGCTGGATCAGCGGAATCAGCGCCATGTAGGAGTACGCAGCGATGGAAATGGCGGCCAAACGATGTTCCGCCAGTTTGGTAGTCAGGTAAATGGCCGTCGGGCCGTCGGCGCCGCCGATAATGCCGATGGAAGCGGCTTCTTTAGGGGTAAAACCAAGCGCAACGGCCAGCACAAAAGCGGTGACGATACCGAACTGGGCGCCGGCGCCGATAATCAGGTTGCTGGGCCGGGAAAGCAGCGGGCCGAAGTCGGTCATGGCGCCGATGCCAAGGAAAATCAGAGACGGATAAATGCCGAGCTTAACGCCCTGATACAGGTAGTACAGCAAGCCGCCTTCCTCCATCAGTCCGGCCAAAGGCAGATTGGCCAGCAGCATGCCGAAGGAAATGGGCAGCAGCAGAAGCGGTTCAAACTTCTTGGCAATCGCCAGATAAATCAGAACAAGGGCGACGACAATCATAATCACGGAACGGACATCCAGCGACATAAAGCCGGATTCGTTCCAGAAACGGACAAGAGTATCCAACATGTAAGGCTCCTCCTAGCTTATCTTTCTTTCTTCCCTTCAAAAATACCCATGACAAACGAGAATAGACGCACTGCCGCCCACAGCAGGATGAGTACGGCAAATACGACAGACATGGTAAAAACGCCATCCGTAAGGGCATTCATCACTGTATACATCGTAAAACCCCCTTTCTATTCTAAGAGAACCCCTGTTGGAAGCTCTCCTCACTGTAGTCATTACTTGAAACAGCGATTGCGGAAAAATTGCAATTGCTGTCAACCGGACAAAATTGTGTACTTTATTTATCTGTATTATCTTAACATATGGGCCGAAGTATGTCAACCGTCCCGGTTTGTTTACAATATAGAGAAGTGGCATACTCCGGCGGTTAAAGTTTATGGAGAAACGGCAGGCATTTTTGCTAAACTTTTTGGAATATGTAAAAAAGGGTGGATCTAACCGATCCACCCTTGGATAGGTATTCAATTTTTTAAACAACTCTGCGGGCGCAGACGAACGTCTTCCGGTAGAATCCCGACGCCATGGATTCGATTCTGACCTTCGTACCCGGCCGCGGCGCATGGATAAACTGGCCGTTTCCTACATAGATGCCCACGTGGCCGATGGTGCCGTTCTGGTTCGTGTC
>JAKPBM010000381.1 GCA_029778935.1 Bacillota bacterium
CGATGGCAACCGCCGCGGACAAAGCGCCGCCGACGAAGGACCAGATCTTCGGCTTCGCCGCGAGATCCGCCTGGACGGCCTCATACTCCTGCTCCGCCGCTTCCATGGCGTAATCGTCGGACAGCCCGTCAAAGGGCGAGGGTTTGCACTGTTTTTCGTATTCCGATAGGCGCAGCGCCGCCTGATACAGCTCCCGCTCCGCCGCCTGGGCTTCCATTTCCTTGCCGTTGGCGTAGGAAAGGGCCGCTTCCGCTTCGGAAAGGATGGCTTCGTCCGCCCGGGGGCCGGTTAAGCCGTATTCTTCTATGATGCTTGCGATTTTTTCCTCGATATGGGCCAGTTCCGCTTGGGCGGCGTCGATTTTCGCCCGGTTTAGCCGGGATTCCTGCCGCAAAGCGGCCTGGGCCAAAGTTTCGGCCGCCTCTTCCCGGGCTTTGAGGGCCAGTAAGCGGCGCTTGGAGGCCAGGGCGGCCTCGCTTTCCCGTTCGACTTCGGCAAGTATCTCGGTAAGCTCTGAAATCTCCTGTTCCAAAGCGGGGATTTTGCCCCGGCGCCCGTACTGCCGGTCGTTGGCCCAGCGGTTCAGCTTTGTGAGCACGGCGGAAGCGGAAACCTCCTCCTCCCCTGTTCCGGCCAGGGCGGCGATGCGCTTTTCCAGCTCCTCGCTTTGGGACACGGCCAGCGACAATCCGGAAAAGAACGCCGAGCGGACGAACACGTCCTTCGACACGCCGGTTAAAGTTTCCCCGGCGGTCTTGGCCGAAAGGTACGGCACCGGGTCGCCGGTGCCGCCGTACAGGGCGGAAAATTCCTGCAAAAGGCCGCTGCGGCCGGATTTGCGGTAGATGTCGATGGTTTCGCCGCCTTTTTCCAGGGAAAGCCTGCCGAAGGCGGGTTTGCCGCTCCAGGGGTCGAAGCGGAGCTTGTCCGGCAGGAAATCCGCCTTCTGCCGTTCCGAGGTGGATACGCCGTACAAAAGGGCGGTCAGCAGGGCGCACCAGGTGGATTTGCCCGATTCGTTGGGGGCGTAGACGACGTTCAGCCCCGGGCCGAAGGTAAGTTCGGCGTTGTCTAAACAGCCGAAGGTGCCGGCAATGGAACGGTATTTCATACGGGCCTTCCCTCCCCGGGCGCAACGCAAAAGTCATACGGCTCTTCCCTGTTTTCTAAAGCCGCCAGCCCAAAGGACAGGGCCAGCAGGATGTTTTCCTTCTCCGCGTCCGGCGCTTTTTCATACTGCTCTTTGAGTGTTCGCACAAAAAGGCCGGTCAAGCTGTCCTCCCCCGCTTTGGCAAAGGGGGAAACGGGCGGGCGCGCGGCGTTTATGAGTTTAACGGCGAGAAAACCGTCCAGATGCTGCCGGATTTTCTGTTCGGAAATTTCGCCCGTGCCGGTCAGCTCCAGCCTCAGGAAGGCCCGCTCCTGGGGGCAGACGGCTTCCGCCCGGCGGATTGCTTCTTCGGCGGCCGCTTTTTCCGGCTCCGGCAGGGCGCAAAGGGCGGTGACGTCCAAAGAAACGGGCACGCAGCGGCTGCCGGGCAGGGGGATCTGCCGGGCCGCACCGCCGTTTTCGGAGATTTCCACGAGAAACACGCCCTTTTCCCCCGGCTCGTCAAAGCCGTGGCCTTCGACGCTGCCGTTTTGCACCAGCAGGGTTTGGCCGATTTTTGTCTGCCAGGGCCTATGCACATGGCCCAGGGCCACATAGTGCAGGTTGGATTTTTCAATGTCCTCCTCGAAAAAAACGAGGTATTCGCCGGCTTTGGCCACTTCTCCGTGGCCGAGGAGCAAATTGAGCCGGCCGTCGTTTGGCGCCCGGAACCCTTCCAGCGCGCGGGAGCTGGGCGGGCGCTTCTGGGTGTATCCGATGCCGAACACCCGGCAGTTCAGCTGCGGCAGCTCCACGGCGGCAGGCGCGAAGCTTTGGAAGATATGTACGTTGCCGCTCCAGGCAACAGACGCGTAGGGCGAGCGGGCGTCGAACCAGTCGTGGTTGCCCGGCGCGAGAAACACGGGCACGTCCAGCGCGGCAAAAGCCGCCGCGGCGGCTTCGATGGTGTCGTAGTAGGGCGTCGGGCCGTCGAACAGGTCGCCGGTGCAGAACACCAGGTCCACCCGCTGCTCCTTTGCCAAAGCGACGATTTCGTTTAACAGAAGCCGGGTGGCTTTCCGGCGGGCGGCGGCTTTTTCGGGCGAAAGCTTTTCGAAAGCGCCGTCT
>JAKPBM010000391.1 GCA_029778935.1 Bacillota bacterium
CCGGTGGATTTGCTCAAAAAGCTCGAGGAAAGCGGCGACAATACGTCGGTTCTCGCGCTGCAGGAAGAGCTCAAGAGCCTGCCCTGGGGCGCCGTGTGGGACTATCTCTGTCAGGCCCAGAACATCCCCGTGGGCAGAACCTGGCTGGACGAAGTCAAGGCATACGAAGCGGAAGTTACCTCGAAACGCGCTTAAGCAAGGAGGATTTTTATGGCAAAAGCATACGGGAAAAAAGTTTGGCTCTTTGCGGACGGGTACTGGGACTCCCACTCCAACGGCCTGTATCCGAGCCACGAGTCGGTCTGCGTGTTGAACACCTCCGACCAGGACGCCGAAATCCACATCACCCTGTATTTTGAGGACAGGGAGAAGATGGACGGTTTTGTCTCTTTCTGCAAGGCCGAGCGGACGCACCACATCCGCATGGATAAGCTCGTGAACAAAGACGGCAAGCCCGTACCCCAGGACGTGCCCTACGCCATTTTGCTGGAAAGCAACGTGGAAGTGGTCTGCCAGTACAGCCGCCTCGACTCCGCCCAGGCGGAAATGGCCCTCATGACCACCATGGGCTATGTGGGCGAGTAAGCGGAAACGAGAAAAAGCGAAAAGTGCCCGGTTTTCCGGGCGCTTTTGATTTATTTCAAAAGAGCGGCGCCATCCTATTTATATCCTATTTTTTATTTTTTATAAGCCCGGTCGATAGGTCAGGAAAGCCGGAAGGAGCCAAAACCGGACAACCGGACAAACCGACGCCGTTTTCGCCGAAAAGCCGGTGTTGGCGCAAACCAGGATTTGAAAATAACGGGAATTCGCTGATTTCGCATAAAAACCGCCAATTTGCGAAAAATAATGGCAGAAAATTTGAAAATCATGCTATGGAAAACGGCCCAAACATTACTGCCTGCGTCGGACGGGTTGTTTCGTTCCAACGGGGCATACTGATACTGTTCCTTTCCGGCAAAGTGATGGGTTTACTTGCCAAAAGGAACGATTTCCTCTCGAGGGGATGGTGCAGAGCATGCATTTTCAAAAACTCGCGAAAACGGGGTTTCTCGTTTTGGCGGCGGCAATGCTTCTCCTCTTCCCGGCGTCTGCGAAAGGAGCCCTGCCGGCGGAATGGCCGGTAACGGGCACGGCGCAAATCCCGAAAGAGGTTATTCCGATTGGACGAACGGCCGGCATGAAGCTGTTTGCCGACGGCGTGATCGTGATTGAGCTGTCTACCTTAAATACGGCGGACGGCAGCACGTCCCCGGCGAAACAATGCGGGCTTCAGCCGGGCGATATCATTCTTCAGATGGAAGGCACGAAAATAGACTCGGTAGAAACGCTGCAAAGGCAGATTGAGAAAGTCGGCGAGCGGCCGGCCGCCAGTCTGGTCCGGCGCGGCACGAAGGCGTTGTCGCTGACGGTGACTCCCGTGCGGGACCAGACGGACAACACCTGCAAAATCGGCGCCTGGGTCCGAGACAGCATGGCGGGCATCGGCACGATCACCTTCTACGACCCTTCGACCGGGCTGTTTGGCGCGTTGGGGCAC
>JAKPBM010000407.1 GCA_029778935.1 Bacillota bacterium
GTCCCGCAGATGGCAGGCGCGAATACATAGCCCCCGCTCGGGCAAATACCCCCAGCAGGGCGGGCAGACCATGCATTCCCCCGCCCCTTCGACAAGCCGAACGGGAATATCGGGGTTTCGGCGGATTTTGTCCCAGATTTCGTAGAGATTATCCTCCTCGATGGGGCCGGTGTTTCCCCGGCCGAAAAAGCAGGTCATGCAAAGCAGGTGGTGCGCCCGGACGGAAAGCGTTTCCGCTTCTTCGATTTGTCCGCAGGAAAATCGTTTCGCTTCCGCCAGTTCCTCCTCGCTCCGGTCGGGGCGGAGAACGCCGCGCTTCACCCCTTCGGCAAAGCATCCCCGCCGGGCCAGGGGGCATTCCTCCCAGCCCGAAAAGGGGTATGTGCATACGGCTTCGATGTCCGGAATATGGCTTTTGATGCGTTCAAGCAGCTCCCGGGCGGTGCGCGTGTCGCCGGGGATTAGCCCCAGTAGGCGCAAGGTGTCTAAATCGCGCTTCCGCTCTTCCGGCGACTGGGACGCGTATAGTTCGGTACGGGCGCCGATTTCGTCGTAAGAGGTGACAAGGGTGATATGTACGTCGGGATTTTGCTGTATTGCTTCGAGCAGCCTGTCGAAGTTATGCGCATCCATAAACGGGGCGTGCCCGCCGCCGGCGTAGCAGTACAGGCAGAGCAGATGCTGCGGCGGCATGGTCATTCCGTTTTCCCTCCGGTCGGAGCGTTCCAGCCCTTTCATAGGCGCCCTCCCTTGCGCGTTTTCTTCATATTAGCGTATAAAGTTGGAAAAATCAACGCACGGGTGGAAATTTTTGGGCGCGGGCTTTGCTGCTTAAAGGATACGCGGCGGGACGACCGGCAAAGCGAAATTTGTTATTAAATATAAAACAGGAGGATGACGTGATTACCGGCTGTGTCGGAAAATTCAGTTGACAGTGTTCAGAATATATGGTAATTTCAGGGTAACGGTGGCGATATCAAAGCAAAAACGCTGACCCTATATGGAAGGATGTGTGGCCGTGACGGGGAAAAGCCTGAAAAAGATGACCCTTGCCATTTGGATTCTGGGCGTTCTTGTTTTAGTGTTGCTATTTTTCCTTGTGGCGTTTCCGAAGATAGACATTAACGCCAAACCATACAAAACGGTCTACATGGAAGGAACCGCAAATGCCCACGGCACGTACCTTTCGGCGGAAATCTCCTATCGCCTGCATGTGCACTACTATTTTTCCAAACCTTCCCGTTTGGAAGGGTCTGTGACGATAAACGGCCGGGAGTATGACGTCCGATCCTTTGACAGTGACGAGCCGTTGCTGTTGCGGCTCGCGAAAAAACGCAACGGACTTGCCAGTTTTCGCTCCGCGGCGTCGGATTTCTCGTATGATTTGCACGGGAATGTAATTCTGAGAGGCAAAAAACCGGTATTCTGGGAGATTTACTGGTTTGACGAGGCGGTAGACCCAAACGAAAACAACATAATCTACTGCGCCCCGGCCGCGTCCTATGAAGATTACATGGACGTTTCCGAGAGGTTTAGCGATGTTTTCGAAAAGTTACACCGGCTGGACGCGAGGATAAAGGAAAAACCGTGACAATGCGGTTCAAGATGCCCATTATATAGCATGATCAAACAAGGGGCGCTTTATCGCGTCCTTTGTTTTCTTTATTTCTTTCATATAATAAGCTAAACATTTCGCATCCCCTAACTCTGTAAACTCCTCAATAAACGTCAAAAGAGACGTGCTAAACACGTCTCTTTTTTTGCTTCTCTTGTTGGGTTCAACAGCAGCCCAGGGTTAAGCTTGAAGTGCATTGACTAACCTTTGACAACCTCGCCGCGGCGTCCAATTCGCCGTCACCCTCGTGTTATCTTATCGAAAATCCGGTACGCAAGGCCCGCCAGGCGGCCGACATTCAGCCAGACCGCCCCTGCCAGCACGGACAACAGTATCATGCCGTTGTAGAATACGTTGTCATAATACTGGGGCTGCAAATTCAGGCGGCGGGATAGTATTCCGTCCGCAAAATACTGCAAATAGTGCATAATGTTGAACAACCGGCGGTCACTCGGCAGAAAATGATCCGGCAGATACGGTTCAAACTGCGCCGAGATTACAAGGACAGTTGCCAAAACGGCCGGTATCAGCGGCTTCAGCAGCCGCCGCAACGTCTCCACGCGGGCAACGACGCTGTGCCGGGCTATAACCTTTGCGCGCCAAGCAAAAAACCGCCTTGCCTGCCGCACACAGAACACGGCGGCGATGGCGGCAAGCACATACGCCGCCCCGGCCCACAGGACATTCCCCATCTGTGCGACCGTCCACTCTTTTTCGTGCATCTCCGTATCCTGATATCGGCTTAACAGTCTGCCTTTTACATCCAAATCAAGCTCTAAAACGGCCTCAAACGAGACGCGCGCCAGGCCGTTCTCCGTCTTTTCTTTGATATACAGATAGGACGGCCCCTCCGGCGCGCCGGGAAGCTTTGCCCCAAAGGGGACAAACACCGGCGCACGCTCTTTAAGCGACATTCTTTGAAAGAGGTTATGATTGGCACGGTACACGCCGGCAACCCGCAGCTCTCTTCCCTGCACTTCAATGTAGTGCCCCACGGCGTTTTCCGTGAAAAACAGCTCAACGGCAAGCTCGTGTAAGGATAATCTATCGTCAATTAGGTGTAAGGCACGCAATCGGAAATAGAACACATTAAATATGCTTTAGGACACAAAAAAGAGAGACGTGATAATCACGTCTCTCTTTTGGCTCCCCCTGTTGGGCTCGAACCAACGACCCTGCGGTTAACAGCCGCATGCTCTACCGACTGAGCTAAGGAGGAATATAGTTCTTCCTCAACATATTATGCTGAGTATGTACTGTCTATACCAACATATATATTGAGGAATGTAGGCATCGACCTATTTTCCCGGGCCGTCGCCGGCCGAGTAT
>JAKPBM010000431.1 GCA_029778935.1 Bacillota bacterium
TTGTCAGGCAAAATCCTCCGAAATCCCGTGGGAACAAGACGGTTTTGCCGTGTTTGCTTGGGAAAAGTATGTGGAAAAGTCGAAAACCAAGGGAGTTTTCCACAGTTACGGCGGAAGCGTTTCCATGGGTTAGGAGTGTGACTTTCCGGCGCGGGATATTTTAGGGCAGCCGGACAACGCGGGGGCTGTGGGGTGGATAGACAGCCTGTCGTGTCGGAAAGTTCGCCGGGATTCCGGGGTAGGAAAAAAAACTGCCGCACCGTGATCACGGTGCGGCAGGAAGAATATCCGGAACTATGCGGTTGTCGCGAAGCGATTTGCGAAGCATGCGGTGAACGCTGTGCGGTTTATGACAGCGGGGCGTACGCCGGGCGGTTTGAAGACAAACGGTTTACGATAAACCGTTTTCATGGGTGCCGTTTACTTGCGGAACGCTTGCGACCGTGCGGCCTGCCCTGAGCGGTTTTCGACTGTCCAGCCGCGCCGAAAATCCCGCGGCTAAGCGGCTAACCAAATGCCGCTATCGCCGACACGGTTTGCGCGGAGCCGGCTGCCGCTGCGGGTCTTGCGGGCAAAGCGCTTGCGGCTTGGCCGTTTACACGCCGATGCTGTAGTTGGGCGCTTCTTTGGTAATATAGATGTCGTGGGGATGGGATTCCTTGAGGCCGGCGCTGCTGATGCGGATAAACTGGGCGTTTTTCTGCAGAGATGCGATGTCCGCCGCGCCGCAGTATCCCATGCCCGACCGGAGGCCGCCCACCAGCTGGAAGATGGTTTCCGACAGGGGGCCTTTGTAAGGCACGCGGCCTTCCACGCCCTCAGGTACGAGCTTGCGGCTGTTGCCCTGGAAGTAGCGGTCGGAGCTGCCCTTGTTCATGGCGGCTAAAGAGCCCATGCCGCGGTAGACCTTAAACTGGCGGCCCTGGAAGATTTCCGTTTCGCCGGGGCTTTCCTCGCAGCCAGCCAGAAGGCTTCCCAGCATGACCACGTCGCCGCCGGCGGCCAGGGCTTTCACGATGTCGCCGGAATACTTGATGCCGCCGTCCGCAATGACGGGGATGTTGTATTGGGTCGCCACGCAGGCCACGTCGTACACGGCCGTAATCTGCGGCACGCCAACGCCGGCGACCACGCGGGTCGTACAGATGGAGCCGGGGCCGATGCCCACCTTGACGGCGTCGGCGCCGGCGTCAATCAGGGCGCGGGCGGCGTCCGCCGTGGCGATGTTGCCGGCCACCACCTGGGCGGAAGGGTACTTAGTCTTGACCTTCTGCAGGCAGCGGGCGATGTTTTTGTGGTGGCCATGGGCCGAGTCAAGCACCAATAGATCCGCGCCCGCTTCCAACAGGGCGGCGACCCGCTCTAAAAGGTCCGGAGAGTCGCCGATGGCGGCGGCGACGACCAGGCGGCCGTTTTCGTCGCGGGCGGAGTTGGGGTACTGGACGGCTTTTTCGATGTCCTTAATCGTAATGAGCCCTTTCAGGCGGAACTGCTCGTCCACCAGCGGGAGCTTTTCGATCTTATGGCGGCGCAGGATTTCCTTCGCCTGTTCCAGCGTGGTTCCGACGGGGGCGGTGATGAGGTTTTCCTTGGTCATGACCTCGTCGATTCTCCGGGTCAGGTCCGTTTCAAACTTTAAATCCCGGTTGGTGAGAATCCCTACGAGCCTTCCCTCCCGGCAGATGGGCACGCCGGAGATGCGGTATTTGGCCATGAGGGCTTCCGCGTCGGCTAACGTGTTGTCCGGCGCCAGAAAGAACGGGTTGGTGATGACGCCGTTTTCCGAGCGTTTGACCTTGTCCACCTCCGCGGCCTGGGCTTCGATGGACATGTTTTTGTGGATGACGCCGATGCCGCCTTCCCGGGCCATGGAGATGGCCATGCGGGACTCGGTGACCGTGTCCATGGCGGCGCTCATGAAGGGGATGTTGAGCCGCACCTTGTTGGTGACCCGGGTGGAGACGTCCACGTTGCGGGGCAGAACGTCGCTTTCGGCGGGGATGAGCAGCACGTCGTCGAAGGTTACGCCTTCTTTGGCGAACTTATATGAAAAATCCGTGTTTACCATTCCTTTACATCCTTTCCGCAGTGGTAAAGTTGCGTAATTTATTCTTAGTATTATACGCCCCGGGTAAAGCGGTGTCAAGCATGGCAATATGTACCAAAAATTGGCGGAAAAAATTCATTTTTCCGGCAGGGAACAAAACGCCCGATTTCCCGTCTGTACTCTCGCAAGGAAGTGATACCGATGCTATCTCACGATAAACATTTAAACGAAGAAAAAATCGCCGCCTTTGTGGACAACGCCCTGCCCCTTTCCGAACGGGAAGAGGCGGCCAAGCACCTGGCGGCTTGCGAACAGTGCGCCGCGCTGGCCAAAGCACTGTATAACGACCATTACGCGCTGCAAAGGCTGCAAACGAAAGCGCCGGAAGGCTTTGCGGACAAGGTGATGGAAAAGCTGCAAACGGAAACGGTGCAGCCGTTCCCCAAACCCCGCCGCTGGCGGTTTGCCTATGGGGTGTACGCGGCGGCGGCCGCGCTGATGCTGGTGGTCGGCGTGTACTTCTGGCAAGGGCAGAAAAAAGCCGACGGCATGGAAGAAGCAAAATACGACATGCTGGCTTCCGCCGAGAGCGACAAGGGCCTGCTCTACGCCGGGGTTGACACCTACGACGACGCGGCGATGAAATCAAGCGATTCGGCGGAGTATGCGACGCTGCCGCCGGAAGCGCTGTTTCCGGAGGCGGACGTGCTGCTCAAGATGGACGCGGCCGACTGGAACGCTTCCAGCCTGGCCAGAGAAGACCGGGCGGAGCTGATGCGCGTTCCTTCGGAGGCGGGCGGGTTTTTGGCGGCCTTCCCCATCAGCTATGAAGAGTACGAAGCGTTGCTGCCGAAGGCGGAATTGGTAAGAGAAACGGCGGACGCAGAAAAAAACGCGGAAGAACGCATGTATGTCCTTTTAGTGGAATATGATGAATAGCAGGAAAGCGGGCAAGGATGTCACTCTTTGCCCGCTTTTTCTGTTGTATGGTTGGAAATCCATTTTCTTTTACTTGAAAGTGCAGGCCGCCCATTGTATAATAGAATACAATAATATTTTCGCCTGGCGCGAAAAGTAGGCGGGGTAGGTAATGAGGGAACAAAACTACACGATTCCGATTAACGAGAGCTTTGAGCTGAAAACGGGCTGCCCCCTTTGCCGCCTGTACGATAAAACAAAGGAGAAAGTTCTGGATTACATCACCGGCGCGGCCATGATGGAGCCGGACGTGCGCATCGAAACCAACAAGCAGGGCTTCTGCCACCAGCACTTTTCCGATATGCTCAAGCGGAAAAACCGGCTGAGCGTCGCTTTAATGCTGGAAAGCCACATGGACGAGGTGGAAAAGGTCTGCTTTGACAATACGAAAGGCTTTCTAGGCCGTATGTACGACCCGGCCAAGGCGACGGAAGCCTTAAAAAAGGTGGACGCTTCCTGCTTTGTCTGCAACCGCATCGACGAGTACATGGGCCATTACTATTCGAACATCGTCCACATGTGGAAGACCGAGCCGGACTTCCAGCGCCTGTTTGCCGAGCAGGAAGCCTTCTGCATCCCCCATTTGGTCCGGATGCTGGAGCAGGCGAGAAAGTCCCTTTCCAAAAAGGAGCTGCCGGATTTCACCCAGACGGCCATGAACATCGCGAGAAAGCGGCACCAGGCCCTGCGGGAAGACCTGGCGAAATTCACCCGAAGCTACGACTACCGCTTTGCCGAGGAGGGCAAGGCGGAAAACGTGAAGAATTCCGTGGAAAATGTGATTGCGTACCTGGCCGCCTTCGGCCGGTAGAAAGGAGCGCGTTATGCCAAGGACATTCATCTACAACGGACGCGTTATCACGCCCTGGAGAGTATTGCAAAACGGCCACGTTTTGATGGAGGACGGCGTCATCACCGCCGTCGGCGCGGGCAATGCGGAAATCCCCGAAGGGGCCGTCGGCATCGATGCCAAGGGAAATTACGTAGCGCCCGGCTTTGTCGACATCCACACCCACGGCGGCGGGGGATTTGACTTTATGGACGGCGACGCGGAGTCCATTCTCGGCGCCGCCAGAGCGCACCTTCTGTTCGGCACGACCACCATCGTGCCCACCACCGTTTCCGCCGACAACAACAAGCTCTGGCCTGTGTTTGAAGCCTACCGCAAGGCCAAAGCCACCAAACATGACGGCGCCGACCTGGGCGGCCTCCATCTGGAAGGCCCCTATTTCAACATCGAGCAGAAAGGCGCCATGGACCCCAAATTCGTAAGAAACCCCGACGAAAAGGAAATCGAGGAAATCCTCTCCCGCTCCGACGACATCGTACGGTGGAGCGTGGCGCCGGAACTGCCGGGCGCTTTGGAAATGGCGCGAAAGCTGCGCAAGCTGGGCATCATCCCATCCCTGGGCCACACCATGGCCGTGTACGACCAGGTGCTGGAGGCCTTTGAAAACGGCTTTACCCTCTGCACCCACCTGTACTCTGCCATGGCCGGCGTCAGAAGGATTAACGCCTTCCGCCATGCCGGCCCTGTGGAAGCGGCCTTCCTCATCGACGAGATGGACGTGGAGATCATCGCCGACGGCGTGCACCTGCCCCAGGCGCTTTTGAAGCTGATTATGCAAAACAAAGGCCCCGACCGGGTGGCGCTGGTCACCGACTCCATGCGTGCCGCCGGCCAGGAAAGCGGCACGAGCATTTTAGGCGCCAAGGACATCGGCCTGCCGGTCATTATCGAAGACGGGGTCGCCAAACTGGCCGACAGAAGCGCCTTTGCTGGCAGCATCGCCACCACCGACCGGCTGATCCGCGTCATGCGGGACAAGGCCGGCGTAACGCTGGCCGACGCGGTGCGCATGATGTCCACCACCCCGGCCCGCATCATGGGCTATTCCGACCGGGGCCGCATTGCGCCGGACTTTAGGGCCGACATCGTCATCTTCGATGAGGACATCAAGATGCAGAAAGTCTTTGTAGCAGGAGAGCTCCGGTACGAAAAAGCGTAGGGAGAGGGTTGTATGCTGCCGTATTACCGCCCCTTAAGCGACCTGGAAAAGGCCTTCGTGGAGGCCTTGGAAGAAATGCCCGTAATCGACGGGCACGAGCACCTTCCTTTGGAATCGGAGCGTATCCGGCAGAAGGTGGACGCGTTTACCCTGTTTTCCCACTACTGCCAGTGGGACTTGTGGTCGGCGGGGCTCCACTGGGACCTTCGCGGCCCCATCCTCTGGGGCGACCGGGATTTGGACTGGAAGTGGAAGGAGTTCGCCCCCTACTACGGGCAGATGAAGCACACCTGCTACGCCCGCGCCGCCCACATCGCCCTGGAACACTTCTACGGCGAAAAGGAGCTGACGGCGGACAACGTGGCGGCGGTCACCGAGCGCATGCAGCAAAACAACACGCCGGGGCTGTACGACCGGGTGTTGCGCAAAGAGTGCAAAATCGAGACCACATTAAACTGCGACAGCCCCCTAAATGAACGGCAGGGCGGGTTGATTACGCCTCTGGCCAGGCACCCGGGGGATGTTTGGGACTGGGAGACCCTTTCCAAAGGCTTCGCCGGCCCAAACGGCGAACCGCCCCAATCCTTTGACGACGTGCTGGACGCCTGCAAGCGCCGGGCGGAAACGGCCAAAGCCCTGGGCCTGCCGGCCGTCAAGTTCATGCCCCTGTATTACCGCGGCTACACGCTGGAGGAAGCGAAAGAGTGCTTTGCTCAGATGAAGGCAAACCCTCAAAAGCGCTTTCCGCGCACCAACCCCGTCACGGAGTACGCCTTCCGCAAGGCGATGGAATATACCCACGAAGCGGGGCTTGTCTGCTCGGTACATACGGGGTACTGGAACGACTACAAGGAGTTGTCGCCGGAAAACCTGGTGCCTATCATCCGGGAAAACTGGGACATGAAAATCGACGTGTTCCATTTAGGCTACCCCTACGTGCGGGAGGCCATCATGCTCGGCAAGGTCTGGCCCAACGTGCGGCTGAATCTCTGCTGGACGTATCTGATTTCCCAGAAGTTTGCCATGGAAGCTTTGGATGAGCTGCTGGAGATGGTGCCCGTCAACAAGATTTTCGCTTTCGGCGGCGACTACTACGTGGTGGAGAAAGTCTTCGGCCATCTGGTCATGGCCCGGGAGACGATTGCCAAAGTGCTGGCCAAAAAGGTGTCCGAAGGCGTGTTCTCCTTTGACAGGGGGTTGGAAATTGCCCGGATGATGCTCTATTCCAACATCAAGGCGTTTTACGGGCTGTAGCCTTTGCCTTTCCGGGTAAGGGAGGTTTTGTATGGCGGAGAAGGAAAACTTGCATGCCGGCCACAGGCAGCGGGTGAAAAATCGAATCCGGCGCTCGGGGCTGGACGACATGGAAGACCATCAGGTGCTGGAAGCCCTCCTGTTTTTCGCCTTGCCCCGGGTTGACACCAACGAAATCGCCCACCGCCTGCTGCAGCGGTTCCGGACGCTTTCGGCCGTCTTTGAGGCCTCTCCGGAAGAGCTGAAGGAGGTGCAGGGGGTCGGCGACAATGCGGCGCTGCTTTTGAACATGATTCCCGGCCTCACGCGGCGGTATCTTCTGTCCAAGGTGGTGCCTCACGCCAGGCTCACCGACACGGAAGCGGTCGGAAACCTTTTAAAACCCTATTTTATCGGCAAAACGGAAGAGCACGTGTACCTTCTGGGCCTGGATGCCAAAAGGGTGCCGATTGCCTGTGAATTAATACACAAAGGCAGTATAAACGCCGCGCAGGTAAGTATTTCCAAAATTGTTTCGGAAGCGCTGCGCATGAAGGCGTCGGCGGTGATACTTGCACATAACCATCCGGGCGGAAGTGCAATTCCATCCGACGAGGACGTGCGGACCACGCTGAAGGTGCGGGACGCGCTGAAAGCCGTAAATATTGCGCTTTTGGACCATATTGTCGTCGGCGACCCGATTGACACATCAGATTTGTCTGGAGAATTTGTCTCCCTGGCCGACAGCGGCCTTTTGATGCGGTAAGATTTTTATTTACTGCAAATAGTTATTATTTGAATCCCGTATGCAAATTCCTGTATATTTTTAGTGAAAAAACCCGAAAGGTTCTGCGAAATATGCAACAGTTTAAATGTGAAATTGCAGAACGGGAGGGTTGACAAACGGAAATAAAAGATTATAATGATAACATTATCCTGCAAACATCTGCAGAATAAAAAAATAGGGGGAAAAATCATGAAGAAAAGACTGGCACTGCTGCTTGTCGGTTGCTTCCTGGTGACGCTGTTTGCCGGTTGCGGCGGCGGCCCCAAGGTCGGCGGACAGATCATCGTTGGCAACACGACGGAACTGTCTGGTGACTGGGAAGGCACCTGGCAGAACAACGGCGCCGACGCTGACATCCGCGAGATGACTTATGGCTATGCCACCGTCACCCTCAGCAAGGACGCCGAATTCATCTGGGACGAGAACGTCGTTAAGAGCCACACCGAGAAAATGAACGACGACGGCACCAAGACGTTCACGATCACCATCCACAACGACCTCAAGTGGAACGACGGCAAGCCCATTACGGCGAAGGACTACGTCCTGCGCATCGCGCTGTTCTCCTCGCCCATTATTAAGAAGTTGGGTAACCGCGCCACCTACGGCCTGAACTTCGTCGGCTACAATGATTTTGTTTCCGGCGCGAGCAAGACCTTCACGGGCGTCCGCCTGCTGGACGAGTACACTTTCTCCGTGACGGTTCGGGCCGACTATCTTCCCTATTACT
>JAKPBM010000444.1 GCA_029778935.1 Bacillota bacterium
CGTAATACACTTTGTAATACGCCGTCTGGCCGAAGTCGCCTTCCGTCCGTCCTCCGATTATCTCCAGCCCGGTTACCGAAAAACTTGGCCGCGGGCCGTACACATAGTGCAAAAGCATTTGCTTTATGTACTTGCGCTGACGGTTCCAATCGCAAAGGTTGGCCACCCGCCTGCCGTCGGGCATAACAAAAAGGTCCGGCAGCGTCGCGGTTGGCGTGTTACAAGCCGACGCGGGCGGAAATTCGTACACCGTGCCGTCCTCGTCGCCGTAGTCCCATGAAACCGACCGGATTTCCTCCGGCGAGAACCTTTCCGTCCGCATGCCAAAACACCTCCGTCGTTCCCTTCATCTTACCACCGATGCAGCTTTTCGTCAACCAGGCTGCAAAATTTGCCTGTTTTGGAAAATTCGTTTGCTTCGGGTCTATCCCTGCGATATAATAGAAGTAGAGACATCCCCGAGCGTATTTTTCACCCGATAAGGAGAGTTAGCATGTACCTTTGCGACTACCACAGCCACAGCACGGCTTCCCCCGACGGGCACGCCACCATCGCGGAGATGACGAAAGCGGCGATTGACGCGGGCCTGTCCGAGTTCTGCATCACCGACCACGCCGAATGCGCCGGCTTTTTCGAGCGGGGCGACCTGCCGCCCGGCCTGGTGTACTACAAAGCCCGGGTCGACGAACAGTTCGCCGAAGCTCAGAGCCTGTACGGCGATAAAATCCGCCTGCTCTACGGCATCGAGATTGCCCAGGGCCACGAAGCGCCTAACTTCCATAAGGATATGTTAAGCATCCCCTGCGATTTTACGCTGGGCAGCCTGCATAACCTGCGGGGCAAGCTGGATTTTTACTACATGAAAGGTTTTGAATCGAAAGAGCAGTGCGAAGCGCTGTTAGCCCAATATATTCAGGAGCTGTTTGAAATCGTGGAGCTGGGCGGGTTTGACTGCCTGGCCCATATCACCTACCCCCTGCGCTATATGAAGTATAAGTACGGCTTTGACGTGTCCATGGACGCCTATGAGGAGGAAATCCGCGCCCTGTTTCAAATGCTCATTGAAAAGGGCATCGGGCTGGAGCTGAACGTCTCTGGCCTTCGGGACGGCGGCAACGTGACCTTTCCGGAAATCGGGCTGTTAAAGCTCTACCGCTCCCTGGGCGGCGAGATTATCACCATCGGCTCCGACGCCCACTATCCCCGCCACGTCGGCGTCGGCATCGCCACAGGGTATGAGATGCTCAAGGAAGCCGGGTTTACCCACGTGACGACGTTTAAGAGCAGAAAACCAAGCTTTGTAAAGCTGTAAATCAAAAGGCACGCCATTTCGGCGTGTCTTTTGCATTTTGTAACGGGTTTGCAGGGGTTTTATAGGAATTTTGTCGGAAAAATGTTGTTGAACGGCGCTTTTCTCCGGTATAGAATGGCAATAACCAGGCAGAAAAGGAGGAAACCCGTGTGTTTGCCCAAAATTCTAACACCGCTGGACGCACAGCGGTGCTTCTTATCTGTATACTCGCCGTAATCCTTTCCGCGTGCAGCGCCGTGACCGATAAGCACCCGCCCGCAACCCCGACCGCCCCGGCGCAAACGCCGGACAGCGCCACAGCGGAGACTTCCCCCGCGCCGGCGACAACCGCCGCCCCCGCAACTACCGACGCGGTTTCTTCCGAAACCACCGCCGAAGCAACGGAACCCGCCCCAGCCCAAACCGGGGAACCCGCCCGCGCCTTCATCAACGAGACGGGCACGGAACTGCCTGATGGCGTTGCAAGAGTGCTCGAAGGCATGCTTTTATGCTGGGAGAAGCGGAAAACCAGTATACAGACTTCGACTACACGCCCTATTTCCTCGGCGGCAGGGAAAACGAATCCTGCCGCTATTACACCGCTCGAAGCACCTATTACGCTGGTTTCCGCCGGCAGGAGTTTGAACCGGTCCGAAATCTGCGCCAGACCCTGCGCGTAACCTATTGTGACGTTGGGAAGGCCTCCGTCGTCCTGACAGTCAACCATTTTCTGAGCTTTTCCTATGCCCACATAGCAAGCAACAGCGCCGCCGGCGCCAGCTACGACGTAGTGCTAAGGCAGTCGGACGACAGTTTGTGGCAGATTGAGTCCATGCACTGTCTGAACGACTGGT
>JAKPBM010000144.1 GCA_029778935.1 Bacillota bacterium
CATGCGCCACTTTTCGCCGGAGGAAACGGCCGGCCAGATCAGCCGCGCGGAGATGAAGCTGGCGGAAGCCATCGAGGTGTTCGGCCTGGCTTTACCTGAAGGGAAGAAAGCGCTGGACCTGGGGGCCGCGCCGGGCGGGTGGAGCCGGGTGCTCCTTTCCCGCGGCATGCAGGTCACGGCGGTGGACCCGGCGAAGCTGGCGCCGGAACTGGCCGGAAAGGTGGAGCATTTTGCCGGTTTGGCCCAGGAGTTTGCCGCCAGGGAGCTGGCCAAAAAATCCTTCGGGCGGTATTCCGTGGTCGTCAACGACATGCGGCTGGACGCGGCCGAGTCGGCCCAGGTGATGGTGGACGTGGCTCCTCTGCTGGAAGCCGGCGCGCTGGCGGTCATGACGTTCAAGCTGCCCCAGAAGGGCAAAACCGCCGCCATTAAAAAGGGCATGGCGGTGATGGAACAGGCATACAGGCGCGTCGACGCGAAACAGCTGTTTCACAACCGGTCGGAAATCACGGCGGTGTTTGTGAAAAAGTAGGGGGGCGGCGGATAGGCGTTTTGATTTCGCTTGTGCTTTGCGCCTGCACTTCCGCTTTGCTTTTCTTCGTCTTCTCGTGGGACAAATCTACGCAGAATTTGCGTTTTCTCTCCGTCACAGACGGGGTGCGCGGGTAACGCTTCTCCGCTTAAGCCGCTTCCGGTTTGGCCCGCGCCATGCCGTTTGGCTATTGGCGCGGCATCGCGGGAGTTTTCGGCACGGATATATGGGGACCTCCGAATGATATAAATTCACCTGAAAAAGCGGCGGAACGTATAATTCCGCCGCTTTTCTTTACTCTTTGCGCTTTCTACTCATCCGTATCGGCAAATTCCGGCGCTGCAATTGCTCAAAAACCGGCGGCCGTCCGGGCAGGCATGAAAAATGAAATTTACGTGCTTATAAAGATGCGGATTTGGCATCCAAACCCGCTTGCACAGGCGCATATAACCGCCGCGACGGCCTTGGATGCCCTCGTTGGCCTATAATCCTACCGCAGCGGCTGGCGGAAACCAGCAAAACCGGTCTGTAACCCGTTCCCAAAGGATGGAAACCGGCCGTTACGCTGTTGCCTCCGCACCAGCTGATAAACCCGGCTACGGTTGCTTTCAAATCCCCCGTTCAGGCAGCTTCGCACGACCCCAGCAAGCCAACCCCCACAACCCTTGCCCGGGCAAAGGGCTTCCCGCCGCCGAAAAAGGGATTTCTCATCTCTGGCCACCGCTGTATTCATAGACAGCCAATCAGCACGCCGTCTTTCCGTAAACCCCGCTTTTCGCTCCAGAACCCCGCCCCTCTCTACTTTTTCCACAGCACGTGCCAGACGTCCGTTCCGGCTAAGCCGCATTTGCGGTACAGGGCTTCGGGGCAGGTTGGATTGTTTACCTGCCCGGACACGGTGGCAAATCGGGTCTTGCCCCGCCTGCGCCAAAGCAGCTCGTACACCGCAAAGGCGCCCGGCCCTCGCCCTCGGTAGTTTTCGGACACCTGAATCCGCTCCAAAACGCCTTCGCCCACGTCCGAATCCATCTCGGCAATGCCCGTGGCGACGATTTCGCCCGTGCTTACATCCTCCACGGCCACCCACAGGCCAGGGCAGTACACCGCATGCCGCCGGTACGCTTCCGCGTCCGCGGCGGTAGCGTAGCACAAACGGATAAGGGCCGCGTATTCCTCTGGGGATGCATCGCGCAGCGCAAACCCTTCCGGCAGCGCCGGCCGCGTCTGGTCTTTCAAATCGTGCTTTACGCGGAAATACGGCTCTTCGTCCAGCCGCGCCATTCCTCCGGGCGGTAATCCCGGCCGTGGACAACGCGGATATGCGCCGGCATAGGGAAGGCTTTGGCTTTCCAATAGGGGAGATAACTTGTCCCGCAGGGGTTTTGAAGGTATTCTTCTTTCGATAACCGTTTAAACGCAAATCCCCTTTGACAAAAAAAGCGATACCCGGTGTTGGCCGGGTATCGCTTCGTTTTGCAAACCGTAACGGGATTAGTCGAACACGATTTCCTTGCCGGT
>JAKPBM010000009.1 GCA_029778935.1 Bacillota bacterium
CGTAAGTACCCAGCAAATTACAAGCATCACCACCTTTGCGTTCGCTGCCGTCAAAAACAAGGAAAACCTTCTCAAATCCACTTCGCCTGGGTGCCCCATCTGATGCTGTCTATCTGCGCCGGATGCAAATCCGTCGCCGACCGATGCTCTCCCCCAAAGCACAACGACGCTTGTACATTATAAAGAAATATAAAGCGTGAGTAATAAGTTTTTAAACTCACCATCTCGCAAACTGCGGGTTTATATGTATATAATTTTACGTAATTAAGAATGTGTTTCGTCTATTTTTACTAACAATCGGACTTTGTATCGATTGTTATAATATAATATTAATAAACTAACAAGAAATGATCAGTTCAATATTGCGGCGGAAAAATTTTTGTTTAATATATGTGTACTAAGTGTAAGGTTTTTATAATGTTTTCTTAATCCTTGCACGAAGTCTGGTAGGCACTTACGCAAACCCAAAAACTAGGAGGAGGAAAAAACAGAATGAAGAAAACCAGAATGCTGGCCTTGTTGCTGGCAGTCCTCATGACCGCGGCGCTGTTTGCGGGCTGTGGCAACGGCGGTGGCAAGCCTCAGGAGACTACGCCTGAGCCGAAACAGACCACTACCGCCGCCCCCCAGACCGAGCAAACCACCACCACGGAAGAGGTCTTCGACTTTGGCGGTTATGAATTCACCCTCGCTCACTCCGACGGTCTGAGCCCCGACTACCACGGCGAATCCGCAAAGGCTGACGAGCTGAAGGAGATCTACGCCGAAATCGAAGCGAAGTACAACATCAAGATTGAGTTCATCAACACCGGCGACGAAGTGGACGAACTCCTTGGTTACATCATGTCCGGTGACAAGGCTGCGGACTTCATCAACGTCCGTCAGTTCACCTGGATCCCGCTCTCCGTTCAGGGCAGCATCCGCCCGCTGGATACGGACGAAGTCCTGGCCAACGGCATGGATGTACACGACCCCAACGCTTTCAACCAGTTCTACACCAAGATGATGGAAATGAACGGCCACACCTGGGGCGTTGACGTCACCGGTAAGTACTATCAGCTGCCTTTCGGCCACGTCTACGCTTTCAACAAGCGTCTGGTAACGGAAGCCGGCTACTCCCCCGAACAGCTCTTTGAAGCTGTTTACAAATACGAGTGGGACTATGACATGTTCCTCGAAATTGCCCGCAAGATCACGAAAGACCTTGACGGCGACGGCGTTTACGACATCTGGGGCGTCGCTCTCGACTGCGACGGTAACGAAATCTGGTCCAACGGCACCGGCCCCATCGTCAAGGACGACGCCACCGGCAAGTGGATGGCCAACCTGTCCGACCCGAAGCTGATCAAGGCTATGGAATTCATGAACAAAGTTACGGGCGACCCGCAGGTTCAGCTCCCGCTGGAAGGCGGCGAAGTGGTTCTGGACCGTGGCGACCGCCGTGCTATATTCTATGAGGGCAAAGCCGGTTTTGCCGGTCTGTTCGGCAAGAACTTCGGCAAGGGCGGTACGCATGATATGGTTGACCCGGTCGGCCTGCTGCCGATTCCGAAGGGCCCCGACACTGACCACTACATGGTCAACACCGTTGACGTTGACTGCTTCGTCACTCTGACCACCAACAAGGATTGGGAGAAGAGCGTCCGCATCATGCATGAGATCGGCACGCGCGTTTATGACGAAGACGAATACAGAGAATTCATCGAAGAGTGCCTGCAGTACGATGAAGACTCCATCAAGGTTCTGTTTGACTACCTGCTTCCCAACGCTCTGATGAACATCGCCAAGCCCAGCCGCGACATGTACGAGCTGATCCGTCACTCCTACTACAAAGAAATCTACACCGGCGCCATCACGCCTGCCCAGGCCGCCGAGAAGTATCAGAACATGATCCAGGCTGGTCTCGACGATATCTTCAAACAGAACTAGTTGAACCTATCGGCCTATCAGACACCTGCCGCTTTTGCGGCAGGTGTCTTTTCGTTTTTTCGGTATTGTACGGGTACGTTACCGAGCATATGGGGGTCATTCCTGCGGCGGATGGCTGAAACCTGTTATCACGTGCGAGGCGGCTTTTTCGTTTTCGCGTTGTCTGTCCAAAAATTTGACAGATAATTACAATATGAAAATGATAATATAGCAAATTCAATGACATGTTCCAGCATCTTCTAGCTGCATTTGCATACTTCCGTTGGTTAACGCATAACCCGCCCTTATCCCCTGATTCTCCTTCATATCCTCTCCTAATACCAGCAATTCATACTTAAGCACCATAGAACAGCTCAATTGCCTTTGTTACCACAAGAATAATTATCCATCGCCCTATTATGTGGATATAATTCGACTAAATTCTACTTTACGTCTTGTTATGATTGCGATGGACGATTCGCCGGGTTCTGTCCATTAAAAATTTACATATGGAGGAGGGCAAGATTACATGAAAAGAGCCAGACTGTTGTGTTTATTCCTGGCCATGTTGATGGCGCTCAGCGTTCTGGCCGGCTGCCAGAAAGAGGATACCCCCGAACCCGCGCCGCAGACCACGACAACAGGCGAATCCACAACACAGACGAACCCGGCGGAAACCACCACATCCGAGCCCATCAAACTGGGCGGCTATGAGTTCCTGCTCGGCAACCCGTCGGGCCTTTCCCCCGCGGACCATGCCGGCACGAAAAAGGAAGAGGAGCTCAAAGAAATCTACGCCGCCATTGAAGAAGAACTCGACTGCAAAATCAACTTCAACAGTCCCGGCACCGAGCTGGACAATCTGCTTCCCTTTGTGCTGGGCGGCACGAAAGCGGCCGACTTCCTGAAAGCCCGCTCCTTTGCCTGGATGCCCCTGTCGGTGCGCAACGGCCTGCACGCGCTGGACACGCCGGAGATGCTGGCACTAGGCCTGAATGTTTACAGCGAGGACCACTTCAACCAGTTCTTCACCTCCAAAATGGAGCTGAACGGCCACATCTGGTGCGTCGACGTCACCGGCAAATACATGCAGATGTCGTTCGGTCACGTGTACACGTTCAACAAACGGCTTGTCACGGAAGCGGGCTATAACCCGTCAGACCTCTATCAGGCCGTGCGGGATGGCAAATGGACGTACGATCTTTTCCTGGAAATCGCCCGCAAAATCACCAAAGACACCGACGGCGACGGCAAATACGACATCTGGGGCGTCGCTCTCGACTGCGACGGCAACGAAATCTACTCCAACGGCGTCGGGCCCATTGTGCAGGACGAATCGGGCAAATGGGTGGCCAACCTTTCCGACCCGCGGCTCATCAAAGCCATGGAGTTTATGAACCACGTGTCCGGAGACCCGCAGGTTCAGCTTCCCATCGACGAAATGGGCCGCGGAGACCGCCGCACCATGTTCTATGAAGGCAAAGCCGGATTTGCCGGCCTGTACGGCCCCAACTTCGGCAAGGGCGGTACCCACGACATGGCGGACCCCGTCGGCCTGCTGCCGATTCCCAAAGGTCCCGACACGGACCACTACATGATGAACCTCGTCAACCCCGACTGCTTCGTCCTGCTCACCTCCACGCCCGAATGGGAAAAGAGCGTTATCGTCTGGACCGCCATCGCCGACAAAATATACAATCCCGAAGATTACAGGGCGTTCATCGAAGAAAGCCTGCACTATGACGAAGAATCCATCGAGATGATGTACGACTATCTGCTGCCCAACGCCCTGCTGAACGTCGCCAAATGCAGCCGCGACATGCATGAGCTGGTCCGCAACGAATACTACGACTCCGTTTACAAGGGCAACGTGACGCCGGCAGCTGCGGCGGAAGCCTTTGAGACACTCATGCAGGCGGAGCTGGACAACATTTTCCAGCAGCAGTAAGCATTTCGCTTTAGCGTATAGCACCGCAGAAGGCAACCAGGGGTTAACATCGATTTTTCCTGCCGCGATGCAGCCATACCGGGCGGTTACCGCCCGGTTATATCTTCTGTCTTCCTAAATCGCGGAACCTGCTCCGCTTCCCAAACGGCCATACACTGTCATTTAGCGTATATGTTGCCCATTCTTACGGGAGCAGAAAACCTTTTGGCCGGAACATAGTGCGTCAAGATTCGCGTGTTATTCTGCTTTTCTAACTGTGTGCGGGTGTAAGCAAGGGCTTACCGCGCCTGAAGAGCCCTCCCCAAGAGGTTTGTGCGGCCCTGCCCCGGTGTAAGGGCGTAGCAGCCCGGTTTGTGGGGCGCAAAGGCAGGATTTGCTGGAACTCCACGGCACATATGTATGAATACACAAGCAAAAACGCCCGCGCAAGATGCGCGCGGGCGTTTTTCTCTTTACTGCCTGGCCTTCTGCACCCACTCGGCCCACCGGGGGGCGTTCTTTATTTCCTTCTGCACTTCCTCCAAGTCTGGCACGCACCAGAATGGCCAGATTTCCGGCAAATCTTTCGGCATGTTTTCCAGATGTCCCCCGCCGGGGTTCATGGGAATGCCCTCCAAAAGTGGGGATGTAAAAATAGCGTCCTTTTGCCCATCCAGCGCATAAAACTGTCTCGCATACTCCAGCGCCTTATCCAGTGAAGCAAACGCGTCGTCTTTTGCCCCTGCTGCCCACTGATGCTCCGCGAGGTATAAGAACAAACAAGAGATTTTCGACGCATACAGACCGTAATTGCCGTCTTCGCAAGCAAGGTCAAACAGTCTGATTGTCTTTTCAAGCGTATCGACAAAGAATTTCGAAGACAGCTTGGCATGGGACGCAATCAGCGCCTGAACAACCGTTTCCGAAAGTGCATCTGCCAGTGCAAGAACGGCCGTGCCGAGGTACTTTGCCCGTTCCCTGCCGTCTGTGGCGTCGGCCAGAAGCAATTCCCGGCTGCGCCTTACATCCGGGAAGGTGTTGGCAAGGCTTACCGCCTTCTCATACTCTCCCACATTCCTGTACTGCAGAATCAGCTCGTACTTTGCCGTACTCAGTAGGCTTTCATCGCAGCCGCCGTATACGAGGGACTCCAGAAGCTTTGTCGCTTCGCTCCAATACTCGTTCCGCTTGTGATACTCCGCATCGTGAACGGTGTAGCCCTCCGCGTTTGTTACGCTCTTCTCCCCGTGCCGAATCCAGCCGGTTTCCGAGAGAACCTGCGCCAGACGAAGGGTAATTCTCTCGTTGCCCGGGAACTCCGCCAGTCCGTTCCGGAGAAGGTGAATGCACTCGTCCAAGGTAGCATCCGTCCCCCCGTTCTGTCTGTCCAGTTCATCCACTTTAGCAAGCAGCGCGTCGATACGGCTTTCGCGTTCGCCCTGATAGCCGAAAAGCTCGTCGATAGACACGCCGAAGTAGTTGGCAATGGCCGGAATTAGCTCCATATCCGGATAACTGCCGCTGGCCTCCCATCGGGATACCGCCTGACTGGTCACGCCCAGCGCATGGGCCAGCGCCTCCTGCGTCCGGCCGTCTCTGCGGCGCAGTTCGCGGATTTTGCCTCCTAGTTGTAGCTGCATATTGCTTACCTCCAAAATGTTTTCACCGGTGTGTCTCTATTTTACCGCATTCCGGAGGTAAAGCAATTATCAAATAGTTGTTTCAAATCCAACCTATGATTGAAAGATTCCCCAAAACCAAAAGCCCGCGCCTTTTGGCGCGGGCTTTTTAAATTTTTTGCGGATTAGTACATGTCTCCGCCCATGCCGGCGCCGGGCTGCGCGGGCGCGGGAGGCTCGGGCTTGTCGGCAACCAGCGCTTCGGTGGTAAGCACCATGGAAGCGATGCTGGCCGCGTTCTGCAGAGCGGAACGG
>JAKPBM010000013.1 GCA_029778935.1 Bacillota bacterium
CTGGGGCCGCTGGAATGGCTGCTTTGGGGCGGGCTGGAGATGACCAACGGCCTTTTGCGCCTAAGGCCGGGGCAGGAAGACCAGGCGGCGTTTCTTTTGGGTTTTGGCGGGCTGTGCGTGCTGTTTCAGACGGCGGGGGTTTTTGCCGGCCAGAATGTATCGCTGAAGCGGTATGTGTTGGGAAAAGTCTGCCAGGCGGTGCTGTCGGTGCTTTTGTATAAGGGGCTGACGGGCAGTTTCTGGCTGTTTTTCGCGCCGGCGGCGATACCGCTGGCAAGGCTTGTTTTGGGCGGTTTTGCTGGAAAACGGAAGCGCCGTCGTGTATAATAGAAGCAGCTTCCGCAACTAAGGAGGAGCCTATGCTGGTTAACAAGAAACACCCGAAACAGTGCGGCCTTTGCGCCTGGGCCGACAAAATCACCGAAACCGACATGCTCTGCTACCATAAAGGGCCGGTGCAGGTTACGGCCAAATGCCGCCGGTTCCGCTACGACCCGTTTAAAAGGGTGCCGCCCCGCATGCCTTTGGTGAAAAAAGCGCAGCTGTCCCCCCTTGAGGCCGAAGATGCCCAATAAACTCCTGCTGACGGAAAAGCTGTTGGCCTGGTATGCCCGGAACGCCCGCGTTCTTCCATTTCGGCAAAACCCTACGCCGTATACCACGTGGATTTCCGAAATTATGCTCCAGCAGACGAGGATGAACGCCGTTTTGCCCTATTACGAGCGGTTTCTGGCGGCGTTTCCCGACGTGTTCGCTTTGGCAGCCGCCCCGCTGGAGCAGGTGCTGAAGCTGTGGGAGGGGCTGGGGTATTACAGCCGGGCGAAAAACCTGCATAAAGCGGCAAAAATCATCGTTGAGAAGTATAACGGCGGATTTCCAAGGGACAAAAAGGCCCTTTTGGCCCTGCCGGGCATCGGCGATTATACGGCGGGGGCGATTTTGTCCATTGCCTGCCGCGTCCCATGCCCCGCGGTGGACGGGAACGTATTGCGCGTTTTGGCGCGGCTTTGTAACGACGAAAGGGAAATCGACCTGCCGGAAGTGAAGCGGGATGCGGAGAGATTTTTAGCTTCCGTGCTGACGGAGGAAAACTGCTCCGCCCTTACGCAGGCGGTAATGGAGTTTGGCGCGCTGGTGTGCGTGCCCGGAAAGCCCCGCTGCGTGGAGTGCCCGCTGGCGGACCTCTGCGAAGGCAGAAAAGCAAGGGCGGAGGAAACTTTACCCAGGAAAAAGCCCAAAAAGCCCCGCCGGATAGAGGAAAAAACCATGTTTATAGTGGAGTGCGCCGGGAAAACCGCGCTGATACAGGGCGGAAAGGGCGTGCTGGCGGGGTTGTGGCAGTTTCCGTCGGCGCCCGGCCGTCTGGATGCGGATGGGGCGAGGAAAGCCCTGCTGGCCTTGCTGCCGGGGCTGGGGGAGGGGGATATCCTTTCTTTCAGCGATTTGGGCGGGTATACCCATGTGTTTACCCATGTGGAGTGGCACATGGTTGGATTCTCCGCCGTCGTGGCATCCGAAACAGGCGGCTTTTTCTGGGCGGACGAAGAAGCCATGGAAACGCAGGTGGCTTTGCCGTCGGCCGTCCGCCCGTTTTGGGAACGGCGGGCGCAGACGAGCCTTTAGCGCCGTTTGCCGACGGTCGCGGTTTGACGTAAAGCGCCCAGCAGATGATAGAAGCAAAGCTCTATAAAGATGATAGCTAAGCGCCCGGATTGCCTGGGCTAAGAACACGCCCCGGGTATCCGGGGCGTTTGCTTTTTTGGCTGAAGGTTTTTGCTTTTTTTGAAGAATGTGCGCCGGTTTGGCCGGCAAACTGGGACGCAAACACTGTTCGTACCACTTAAGGAAGATGTTCTCCGGCATAGGACAGTGTGCCTTTTGCCCGGGGTTGGCAGAACGCAGGCGGCGGGCGGCGATTGGTATGCGTTTTTGCTGCAGAATTCGTCAGTGGTGTTCACCCGTTAGAATTACAGCAACATCGCGGCGGTTGGAGCCGCTGCCACGTGGTGTCGGTACTTGTTGCCGGATAAACGCCCCACGGCGTGGTGATTGCAGTCGTCACGGTTCCAGCAGCACCGACTACGCAGTATTGGCCGTTCGCAGGGTATCCAGCCCCCATGGGGTGCAAAATACCTTCGGTCGAACACGGCAGCAGCGCGGCGCACGGTGTGCGTAGACGCCGTGCCTGTTCGGTAAAGCCGTCACCTCTTAGGCTGCTAATATCGTGGCAGACGGCGTGCCTGCTCTCGCGGGGTTCCGGCAGTGCCCCGCCGGGCGGGAAAAGGGGGGCGGGCACTGTGCCGGCCGGGCCCAACGTGCAGGTTCCCCCCGCCCGCGCTCGGGGTAGAGGGATGGGGATTCGGGTGAAATTTACCCGTTGTGCCCTTTGCTTAATGAAACTGGCTGAAAGAACTTATTTTCACCGAGTTTAGTTATTCACTTTGCGGTAGACGCGGCGGAAGCCTTTATGCTATAATATTTTCGAAAATTGAGACGATATTTGCCGCGAAATACGGCAATTCTTTTATTTTTACAGGAATAATGTCAAAAAGGGGCTAGAATTATGCAGCTTCTGAAAGATCGCATCCTTGCGGAAGGGCGCGTTCTGCCGGGGAACATTGTCAAGGTGGACGGGTTTTTAAACCACCAAATCGACGTTGCGCTTCTTTCCGAGATGGCGAAAGAGTTCAAACGGCGTTTCGGCGACGCGGGTGTGACGAAAGTGCTCACGGTGGAAGCCTCCGGCATCGCGCTGGGGTGCATGACGGCGCAGGAGTTCGGCGTGCCCGTGCTGTTTGCGAAGAAGGCGAAATCCGACAACATCGAAGGCGGCCTGTACCGCTCGGAGATTTACTCGTATACATATAAAAAGCACGTCACGCTGCTTGTTTCCGCCCAGTGGCTTACGGCGGACGACACGGTTTTGATCGTCGACGACTTTCTGGCCAACGGCGAAGCTTTGCGGGGCCTTTTAGACATTATCAAACAGGCGGGGGCCAAGCTTGCCGGGGTGGGCATCGGCGTGGAGAAAGGGTTCCAGCCGGGGGGCCAAGCCCTGCGGGAAGCCGGCGTGCCTTTGTACTCCCTTGCCATCATCGACTCGGTGGACAACGGGACCATCACATTCCGGGAATAACCGGCGGAAACGCCAGTTAGGTATAGAAGTTTTCTAATAGGAGGATTACAGATGAAAAAGCTTTTATGTGTTTTGATGGCTCTTTGCATGCTGCTGGGTCTGGCTGCCTGCGGCGGTTCTGCGGGTTCCGGCGGCGACGAGACGGACAACCCCCAGACGGGCAAAGGCATTCCTGTGGAAAAGCTGAAAATCGGCCTGATTTACATCGGCGACCCCAGCGACAACGGCTACAACTACGCCCATGACAAGGGCCGCGTTTACATGATGGAGCAGCTGGGCCTTTCGGACGAGCAGGTCATCGTCAAGACCAACATCTCCGAAGACAGCGCCTGCGCCAACGCCATCAACGAGCTGATCGAAGCCGGCTGCAACGTCATCTTTGGCAACAGCTTCGGTTTCGGCGAGTTCTTCAAGGAAGCGGCGGATGAGTATCCCAACATCTACTTCCTCCATGCCACGGGTATTTACTCCAACGACACCAACTTCGCCAACTACTTCGGCCGCGTCTATCAGCCCCGGTATCTGGCGGGCATTGCCGCGGGCTTGAGAACCGAGACCAACAAGATCGGCTACGTAGCGGCTTACAGCAACTCCGAGTGCAACAGCGGTATCAACGCCTTCGCTCTCGGCGCCCAGTCCGTCAACCCCGACGTGGAAATCATCGTCAAGTACACCAACAGCTGGTATGACCCCACCGGCGAGCGTCAGGCCGCCGAAGCCCTGCTGGATGAAGGCTGCGACGTCATCGCCCAGCACGTGGACACCGTCGGTCCCCAGCTGGCGGCCCAGGAACGGGGCGTTTGGGGCTGCGGCTACAACAACGACATGACCGAGTTTGCTCCCGACGCTCACCTGACCGCTCCCGTCTGGAACTGGGGCGCGATTATGACCGAGCTTGTCCAGTCCATCATTGACGGCAACTTCACGG
>JAKPBM010000033.1 GCA_029778935.1 Bacillota bacterium
TTTTTCTCTTAACGGCTTTACAGAAAAGGGAGGATTTGTTATACTTGAAAAAGTAAGATTGTAGACTAATTCGGTAGAAACGAGGATCCAAACCCCTATGCTCTTATTGGACGAATATAAAAGAAGAACCGCCGCGTTGAAATATGCCATTTCCGAGACGGCCGGCACGCTGAACCTGGCCGCTTTGCGGCAGGAGGCCGAGGAGCTGGAAACCAAAACGGCGGCCCCCGGCTTCTGGGAAAACCCGTCCGAATCCCAGAAAATTCTGCAGAAAATCAAGCAGAACCGGGACAAAGTAAGCCGAATCGAAAAGCTGCAGGCCCGGCTGGAGGACGTGGAAACGCTCATTGTCTTAGCACAGGAGGAAGGCGACGAGAGCCTGGCTTCCGAAATTGAGGAGGAACTGGACAAACTGGAAAAGGAAACGGAAGAGCAGCGGCTGGCGGCCATGCTGACCGGGGAATACGACAAGAACAACGCCATTCTCTCCATCCACGCGGGGGCCGGCGGCACGGAAGCCCAGGACTGGGCCCAGATGCTGTTCCGCATGTATACCCGCTGGGCCGAGCGCAGAGGGTATGCCTACAAAGTGCTGGATTATTTGGAAGGCGACGAGGCGGGCATCAAGTCCGCGGAAGTGCTGATTGAGGGCGAAAACGCCTTCGGGTATCTGAAAAGCGAGATGGGCGTGCACCGGCTGGTGCGCATTTCGCCTTTTGACGCGTCGGGCCGGCGGCATACTTCTTTCGCCGCGGTGGAGGTCATCCCCGAAATCGACGACACAGCCTCGATTACCATCCGCGACGAGGATCTGATTATCGACACCTACCGTTCCAGCGGCGCCGGCGGCCAGCACGTGAACAAGACCGAGTCCGCCATCCGCATTACCCATATCCCCACCGGCATTGTGGTGGCCTGCCAGAACGAGCGCAGCCAGCACCAGAACCGGGAAGTGGCGATGCGCACCCTCATGTCCAAGCTCATCGAAATTAAGGAGCGGGAGAAGCTGGAGCGCATCGAAGACATCAAAGGCGAGCAGAAACAGATCGAATGGGGAAGCCAGATACGTTCCTATGTGTTTATGCCCTATACGCTGGTTAAGGACAACCGGACCGGCTATGAGGAGGGCAACGTCTACGCCGTAATGGACGGCGAAATCGACGGGTTTATCAACGCCTATCTAAAGGCGGCGGCAAACGGCACACTCCAGAGAAAATAAGTTGGGGAGGGCGCGGCATGGTTGCCAGGATCTGGACCGTGGGGCTACAAGGCATCGAAGGCTACCGCATGTCGGTGGAATGCGATTTGTCGGGCGGATTGCCCGCATTTGATATCGTGGGACTGCCGGACGCGTCCGTCCGCGAAGCCAGGGAACGGGTACGTTCCGCCCTGAAAAACAAAGGGTTAGAGTTTCCGCTGCGCCGGATTACCGTAAATTTAGCGCCGGCCGATACGAAAAAGGCCGGCGCTTTGTATGATCTGCCGATTTTACTTTCCCTTCTGGTTGCTTCCGGGCAGGTGGAAGGGGATTTTTCCAAAGTGGCGTTTATCGGCGAAGTGTCGCTGGACGGAAATTTGCGCCCCGTAAGAGGCGCGCTGCCGGCGGCGCTGGCGGCCAGGGCGGAAGGGTTTCAGGCGATTTTTGTCCCTGCCGATAACGCGGGGGAAGCGGCTTTGGCAGGCGAAGGCATCCGTGTGTACGGCGTTTCGTCGGTTGACGAGCTGGCGGACATTTTCCGGGGCAAGAGAAAGCCTGCCCGCGCCGTTCCCGCGGAAATCACCGCCCCCGACTACACAGGGATGGACTTTTCCGAGGTGAAAGGCCAGCAGAACGCCAAGCGCGCCTGCGAAATCGCCGCCGCCGGCGGGCATAATCTTCTGTTCTCCGGGCCGCCGGGGGCGGGCAAGAGCATGCTGGCCAAGCGGATTGCCTCCATTTTACCGGAAATGACGCCGGAAGAGGCTTTGGAAACGACGAAAATCTACTCCGTGGCGGGGCTGACCGGCCGGGAACAGCCGCTCATATGCAAAAGGCCCTTCAGAGCGCCCCACCATACCCTTTCGCCGGTGAGTTTAGCCGGCGGCGGCTCCGATTTGCGGCCGGGGGAGATTTCCCTTGCCCACAACGGCGTGCTGTTTCTGGACGAATTCCCCGAGTTTTCCCGGACGGCGCTGGAAGTGCTGCGCCAGCCATTGGAGGACGGGGTGGTCACCATCTCCCGGGCGTCGGGCACGGTGCAGTACCCCTGCCGGTTCATGCTGGTGGGGGCCATGAACCCCTGCCGGTGCGGCTGGTTCGGGCACCCGTCGGGGCGGTGCACCTGTTCCCGGGCGGCAGTGGAGTCCTACCGGCGGCACGTGTCGGGGCCGATGCTCGACCGCATCGACATTTTCGTGGACGTGCCGGAAGTATCGTTTACCGAAATTACCTCCAAAAGCGGCGGGCAGACCTCCGCCGAAATCCGTGCCCGGGTAGACAAAGCGCGGAAAATCCAGGCCGAGCGCCTGAAAGGCACCGGTGTGCACTGCAACGCATACCTGCCCCAGGCGATGATCGAGCGCTACTGCGCTTTGGGCGAAGGGGAAAAGGCGCTTTTGCGCCTGGCGTTTGAAAAGCTGAACCTTTCCGCCCGGTCGTATACAAGGATTCTGAAAGTTGCCCGCACCATTGCCGATTTGGACGGCAGCGAGCGCATCCTATCCGTACATATCTCCGAAGCGTTGCAGTATCGTCCGCCGCAGTTTTAGCGCCGGCGGGGAGGAGTGAAGAGTTTGTATGGACATTCTGCAGGAAACCATCTGCCGCGTTAAAGACACGGGGAACGGCGCCGGCCCCCTCTGGTGCTACGGTTCCACCTCCATCATGCGGCTGGGAAATACGGTGGTCGCGGCGGTGCCCGCCAACGACGAGAACGTGAAGCCCCTGGCCGACCGGCATATTGAAATCTACGCCAAAACGGGCGACGACCCGTGGCGTATGCTCTGGCGCGACGAACGCTTTACGAGGGAACCGGCCCCGCTTGCCCGCAGGGACGACAAAAGCTTCTGGATCACGCTGAACCCGTCGGCCAAGGACGTGCCGCCGGGGGAAGGCATCTACTACGGCCCCGCCGTGCCGACGCTGGGCCTGTTTCTGCTGGACAAGGGCGCGCCGGTGCTGGAGAAGCTACCTCTGGGCGATTTCCGTTTTATCGACCATTCCTACCGGGGGCTGGCCATCGACCGGGATACGGGCGATTTGTTCATCACGTGGCAGCACGTGGAAGGAGAAGGCAAGTTCCGCTATTTTCTCTGCACGAAAGAAAAGGACATAACGGGGCCGCTGGAGTTTCCTGTCCGCGCCTGTTACCATAACCTTGCCGTACGGGATGGAAAGGCGTATGTGCTCGCCGTAAGCGACATTAAAGAGCCTGTGGCGGAGTGGGCGGCGTATAAGCGGTCTGTTACGGGACGGGAATGGGACTATGACTTTAGAAACCTCTACTTTACCTGTTGCGAC
>JAKPBM010000038.1 GCA_029778935.1 Bacillota bacterium
TGGTCGTGTTCCAGAACGCCAAGACAAGCGAAGCAAAGCCCAATAACGGCCAGGCCAAGGCCAATAGCAATCATAAGAGCAGCAGCGGCCACCGACGCCGCCGTTCCCGCCCCAAATCCCAGAACGCGCAGAACACGCAGGTAACGGAAGCATAAGCAAAAGGCGCAAACCTTTCGGTTTGCGCCTTTTTTGATTTTCGGGTTTGCCAGGCGGGCTGTGCTATGGCGGAGATGTGTACTCGGTTTATTGCCGGGGCTTAGGCTTGGCAGGGCCGGGTAAGGAAATTTGCCGGGAAAATTTCGCGGTTCGCTTAATGCGGCTTTCTCCGGGGTTTGGAGGAACGCCAGGCAAGGCGGTTGGTAAAAAATCAGCTGTAAGCAAACACGCTCTTACGCATGGCCAAACCTGGCGGTGCGGAGGGCGGCTCCATAAGCGGATGGATGTTCCAAGAAAAGACCAATTGCTGTCCATCAGTGAAGCAAACAGGCGATATGTCAAGGTTGCGTTTTTGCGGTTTGCCGGGATGATTTATCTGGGCGTTAGCATAACGTGTGGCCGAGCTGGGCGGGGTTGGCGGGGTTATGATGTGTCGATCCCAGAGGCGTTTTGCAGAAGTTTTCACTTGGCGGTGCGCCGGGTTCGGCTGTGTGGCGTGAGTTGTGAGCCTGCATGGCTTGGCGGCGTGGTAAGGAGGGTGCGTCAAGTTGCCCTGTGTGCCGCGTGAAAGCAAATCTGACTGCAAGCAATGGAAAGGTATTCGCTTGCGCCAAACGGCTTTCCCCTGACGGTCTGGTTGGATGCTAAAAAAATTCCCCGGCTGGCGCTTAGGCATTGCCAGCCGGGGATTTTACGATGGGCTAAGCGGAAACAATGCGCTTAACACCTGCCGCCGGATTTGAGCCAGGAAGCAGGCCGGGTCTACGCGCCGTCTGCGCCGGCGAACATGAGAAATCCACAATTTTTCCAGAAATGTGGATTTCTCAACGCTTTTCCCGTTGGCATACACCCGCCGGACGGGTATTATATATCTAAGACGACGTCCAGCGGCGTAAAATCGGCCTTTTTCAGCTCGTAATCCACAGCAGTCTGGGGCTGACCCAGCTGGTCATTCCAGGCGTTGTGGCGGATGCGCACCTTTTGGAACCCCAGCTTTTCGTACACATGCTGGGCACGGGTGTTTTTGTAGTTGGTGTCGAGAATGATTCTCTCGAAACCCTTGGCAAACAGGGCGGTGATGAACATTTGCAAAAGCTTCGTGCCGTAGCCTTTGTTCTGCTGGGTTTCGTCGCAGATTTTAATGCCGATTTCCGCCGCATCCCCAACCCGGCGGTAACTCATCTCGCCGGCGGGTTTGCCGTCCACCTCGATAATCAGCACCTGGTTGTCGTCGTTGATGGCGGCAATCCGGGCCTCCACTTTCTCCACGGTGGTACCGACGCCGAAAGGAAAGCCCGCGTGGGCCATGACTTTTCCGTCATTCCACCACCCGCAAAGCAGGGGCGCGTCGCTTTTTTCAGCGCTTCGTAAGGTCAGATTTTGATAACAGATTTTCATAAATCCTCCTATATGCTACCTTTACGGCCTGGTCCCCGTACAATATACCACATGGATCCAGATGTGTCAAAACGCTTTTGGGAGGGAAATTGCCATGCCGGAACGTCTGACAAAAACCTTCAAAGCCGCCGCCGGCGCCTGCGCAAGCATTGCCATAGCCAACGCCCTGGGCCTTTCCTACGCCCCGGCGGCGGGGATTATCACGCTTTTGAGCCTGCAGGAAACGAAACAGGAGACCCTCCGCACGGCGCTGGCCCGCGTGCTGGCCTTCTGCGGCGCGCTCTGCGTCGCCTGGGCGGCATTTTCCCTGCTGGGGTATACGTTACTAGGGCTGGGGGTGTATTTTCTCGTTTTCGGCGCTCTCTGCGCCTGGAAAGGCCTGGAAAACTCGGTGGCCATGCTCTCCGTGCTGATTACCCACTTCTGGGCGGCGCAGACCATGGCGCCAAAGCTCATAGCCAACGAACTTGCCCTGCTGGCCGTGGGTATTGGCATGGGGGTGCTAATGAATCTCTTCCTCCCCGTTGCCGTGGGGCGCATCCGCGCGCTGCAGAAAGAGCTGGACGGGAAAATTCAGGCCATACTGCGCACCATGGCCGACTGTCTGGAATGCGGCTGCGAGGTCGACTGGGCGGTGCTGGCCGAACTGGAGCGGAGCCTGGCAGAAGCGGAAGCCCAGGCGGAACGCACTGTGAAAAACGCCCTGCTGTCCGACTTGCGGTACTATCAGGAGTATGTGGACCTAAGGAAAAACCAATTTTACGTGCTGAAACGCATGCAGGCGGAAATGACCAAGCTGCAGGCCTTCCCCGCCCAAACGGAGCCGATTATCGCGTTTCTGCGCAAAATTGCCGATGCTTTCCATGAAACCAACAGGGCCGACCAGCTGATAGAAGACGCGGCGGCCATCCGGCGGGCGTTCCGGGAAAGCGAACTGCCCAAAACGCGGGAGGAGTTTGAAGCCCGGGCGAGTCTATATTACCTGTTCGGCGAGTTGGAGCACTTTCTGCTGTTGAAGCAGGCCTTTGCCCGCTCCTTAACGGCGGAACAGCGGCGCAAATACTGGGGCGAGGGGGAACATCGGGCGTAACCGGGCGGCGGAAAGGTGCGATGGCTGTGCTGCTCCTTTCATACAGCATACAGACCGTGGAAAACCGCCAGGCTACGGCGGAAGCGTAATCCCGTCGCATGAAGCGGGCGGCGTGGATTCGGGCCTGCGCGCGGGAACGCCGCGGCAAAGCATGAGGCAAACCCGCCTGCTTTTGCTGAAGGATTTACAAGGAGACCTTCCCGCTCCCATGAGAAGGCCGCGTCCGTGCTTGACACAGCGAAACAGGAATAGTATTATTAGTATAACAAGTATAACTTACCGGAGTGGCGGATATGAAAAACGAACGATACATGGGGTCGGTAAAAGTCGGCCCCAAGGGGCAGATTGTGATTCCCAAAGAAGTCCGCGAGATGTTCGGC
>JAKPBM010000064.1 GCA_029778935.1 Bacillota bacterium
GGCAGGTCGTTTAAGGGATTGTGCGGCTCCAGCTCGGCAAAGCCCTCAAACTTGGCCAGATGCGGCTCCAAAGAGAGGAAGCCGGCGAACCCGTCGTCGTACAGCTCTTTGATAATGGCGGGCACGTTGGCGTCGCCGTAGCCGGCGGGCATTACCTGGCCGTTTTCGTACTTGGCGTCTTTTACGTGCATGTATTTTACATGTTTTTTCAGCTTGGCAAGGCCTTCGGGATACGTCTTTTCGCCGCACTGGACGAAGTTGGCCGGGTCAAAGATCAGGGAAACGCCCAGACTCTCCGCCAAATCCAGGCAGCGCTCCACCGTGTCGCCGTAGATGCCCTTTTCGTTCTCATGCAACAGCGTCACGCCGGAGCCTTCCGCTTCCTTCAAAAACACGCTCCACCGGCGCAGCACCTCGTCGCGGAAGTCGGCGATATTGGCCCCTTCCGGCGGGTAGAAGCTGAACATGCGGATGTAGGGAGCGTCAAAAATCTTCGCCAGCTCCAGGCAGTGGCGGAACTGGGCCAAAGCCGCGTCGAAATCGTCGGTAATCACGGTTTTGCCCACCGGCGAACCGATGGAGGAAATTTTATAGCCCCGTTTGGCAAGCCTTCCGGCCATTTCCTTGCCTTCTTCCAGGGTCACTTTGGAAATGTTCTTGCCGTCGGCGCCGCGGATTTCTATGTAGCGGATGCCCAGCGTGTCCAGAACGTCCATCTGGTTGTCCAGATAGGGGTCGATTTCGTCGGCAAAGCCGGAGATGATGACTTTTCTTTCTTCCATAGTGATGATCCTTTCCTTACTTAATCCAGACTTAATCCAGGAACCCATCCACAAGGTCGGTGGGCAGCGGGGCCGGCCGCTGGCAGGTGGTCACCGTCTCATAGTGCCGCCCCGTGCGGGAGCTTTCGCCAAACCCCAGCATGACGTCCAGCGCGTGCAGCGCCAGCTCGCCGGAGGCCCGGTGCTTCCGCCCCGTCCGCAGAGCGCGGGCCATATCCGCCACGGCGATGCCGCGGCTGTTTTCCGCGTAGGGGTGGGTCAGCGGCACTTCGTAAAAGGGCCCGTTTTTCCGCGACAGGCGCACCGGCCCGCCGAAGGTGTTGGGGTCGGGCACCTGCAGGGTGCCTTCGGTGCCGTAAATTTCAATAAAGGGGTGTTCCGACTTCCACATATCAAAGGACATGATAATCGTGCCCACGGCGCCGCTGGCAAACTCCATAATGCCCGTCACGTGGGTGTCCACCTCTACGGGGATCACCTTGCCGTACTTGCCGGGGCTGGTGATGGTGCGGGTGTCGTACATCCGGCGCGACACGCCCGTGAGCCGTTTGACCGGGCCAAGCAGGTTAATCAGCGCCGTCACGTAGTACGGCCCCATGTCGAGCATGGGCCCGCCGCCTTCCTCGTAGTAGAATTCCGGGTCGGGATGCCAGGATTCGTGGCCGTGGCCGGTCATATACGCTGCCGCGCCGATGGGTTTTCCGATGTACCCGTCGTCGATGAGCTTGCGGCAGGTCTGAATCCCCGCGCCCATAAAGGTGTCGGGAGCCACGCCGATGAGGAGGTTCTTCTCATTGGCCAGAGAAAGCAGCTCCTGCGCGTGGGAAAGCTCCACCGCCATGGGTTTTTCGCTGTGGGTGTGCTTGCCGTGGCGCAAAGCTTCGATGGCGACGCCGTAATGCTGCTTCGGCGTGGTCAGGTTCAGAACCAGCTCGATTTCGGGGTCGCGGAACATGTCGTACATGGTCTCGTAAATCACGGGGACATTCCAGTCGGAAGCCGCTTTCTGGCTTCGCTCGGGAATCAGGTCGCAAACGCCCTTGACCTGGACGATGTTTGAAAACGTCCTGGTCAGGTTTTTCAAATATATCGGGCTGATGTTGCCGTTGCCCACAATCCCTACGGTGACTCGCTCCATAAACGCCCCTCCTTGTAAGAATCGTGCAGTTTTTGTGCCGTATTAGTACATTTTCGCGTCGTTAAAGAAAACGGCCGGGTCCAGCCCGCGCTCCAGCGCGATGTCTTTTCCTTCGATGGCCCACAAAAAGCCCCGGCGCATCAGTTCCTGGGCCGCGGGGGCCTGGTCGAACACGCTGTCCACATGGCCCAGGGAGTTGTAGAACACCCTGCCATGCCCCCACCGCTTCGTCCACACTACGGGCATATCCACCGGGCGGTTGGACGAGTGGAAGTATACCACCCTGGGGTTGGGGAACCGGGTCGTGGCCAGCACGTCCACCGCCGGGTCCACGTGGAGGTAGTACTGCTCGCTGACCACTTCGAAATCTTCCAGCCCTTCGACGATGGGGCTGGACGAGCCGCGGTTGATTTCCACCGTATAAGGCACCTGTCCGCCGGGGTGGGACACCCAGTTGCCGCCGGTCATAAACTGCCACTCGGTGTTTTCCCGGAAGGCATCGCACATGCCGCCGTGGTTGCCCGCCAGCCCGACGCCCGACGCTACCGCCACGCTCACGTTGGAGCACAGCCCGCCGGGCAGCTTCCCGTTGGTCCAGATGGGTACAATGAGGTGCAGCGTCTTCAAATACTCCAGGTCGCCAAAGGCTTCCAGCGTGTCGGCTATGCGGACGGAAACGCCTTCGTTTTCCAGCAGCCGGGCAAACCGGCGGGCCACCTTTTCCGGTTCATGGCCGTCCCAGCCGCCCCAGACAATCAGCGCACTTTTCCCTGCCATGGCAAAAACCTCCTCCCAAACTCTCAGCAATAGAATACCGTATGCAACCCCGTTTTGCAAGACGAAAGCTGCCAAAAACAGGATTTACAATGAAAAAATTGGCGCGTGGCGGGCGCATCGCAGAAAGTCCGGAACGCAGGTTTCTTGCCTTGCGTATTGCGCCGCCGGCCCGTTGCTTCTTTTGCCTAAATCAACAGTGCGCCGGCCGACCCGCTCTCTTGCCAAAAAAACGCCCGCCGGCCGACACGGCGCCTTGCAAAGTTCGCCTTCGGCCAGCCGCACCCAATGGAGCCGCCAGTCAACTGGTTTTTATTGCCAACAGCATTGCCTGCCGCAATTTGCCCGGGCCAAGAAGAAAAGCCTTCCCTAAAGGGAAGGCCCGTTTTACTTTTTCTCCTCGAAATCCTTATACAGAAGGCTTGGCTGGATGCCTTTGTTGTTCTGATACTTACCGCTCTTATACAGAAGCGGTTCGCCCTCCAGCGTGTGGTAGTAAATCTGGCAGATGGGTACATCCGGGTAAATCTTCACCGGCTGGACGCAGAACATCTCCAGCGTCCAGTAGCCGGCAAAGCCGATGTCGCCGAACCCCGCCGTCACGTGGATAAACAGCCCCAGCCGGCCAATCGACGACCGCCCCTCCAGCATAGGCACGTAGTGGTCCGTCCGGGTGTATTCCTTCGTCCGGCCCAAATACAGCTTGTTCGGCTCCAGCCAAAGCCCCTCCGGCGGGATTTCTATGTAGCGCAGGTTGTGGGGCTGTTTCATATCCAGCGCTTCTTCCTCGTACACCGCCAGTTCGTTGGCCAGCGTCAGGTTGTAGCTGTTGGGGTTGATGTTTTTTTCGTCGAAAGGCTCAATAAAGATTGTTTTTCCAATCTGTTTTTTAATTTCCAGTCCGGACAGAATCATGCGGGACCCTTCCTTTGCATAAAGCGGGAAGAAACGGGGTTCCGTTTCTTCCCGCGCCAATTTACACTTCCATTAAGACGGGCAAAATCATGGGCGAGCGCTTTGTCTGCCGGTACAAAAGCGTGGACAAGGCGGAGCGGATTTCCGCCTTGATGGCCACCCAGTCGGTGATGCTGCCCTGGCAGGCGTTCAGCGTGGCGACGGTCGTCTCCCGGATCTGGTTGATGATGGCTTCCGCCTCCTTGGCGTAAACAAAGCCGCGGGTCACAATGTCCGGCCCGGCGACGATTTCGCCCGTGCGGGCGCTGAGGGTGGCCACCACCACAATCAGGCCGTCCTGGGCCAGCAGCTTCCGGTCGCGCAGCACGACGCTGCCCACGTCGCCCACGCCCAGGCCGTCCACCAGCACCGACCCGGCGGGCACCGTGCCGCCGAGTTTGACCGTGCCGTTCTTGCTCACTTCCACGATGCGGCCGATTTCGCCGATGAACACGTTGGAGGCGGGCACGCCCATGGCCACGGCCAGCTCCGCGTGGCGGGCCAGATGCCGGTATTCTCCGTGGACGGGCATGAAGTTCTTGGGCCTGGTCAGGGCCAGCATGGTTTTCAGCTCTTCCCGGCAGGCGTGGCCCGAAACGTGCACTTCGGCCAGCCGCTCGTAAATCACGTCGGCGCCCAGCTTAAACAGCTCGTCGATGACCCGGTAGACGGTCTTTTCATTGCCGGGGATGGGGCTGGCGGAGATGATGATGAGGTCGTTTTTGCCGACGGTCACCTGCCTATGGGTGGAAAAGGCCATGCGGTGCAGGCCCGACATGGGCTCGCCCTGGCTGCCCGTGGTGATAATGCAGATTTTCTTCGCCGGGTACTGGTTGACCGACGCCAGATCCACCAGATGCCCTTCCGGAATCTGGATATACCCAAGCTCCGTGCCCAGCGTCAGGATGTTTTCCATGCTGCGGCCGGCAAAGGCCACCTTGCGGTTGTTGGCCACGGCGGCGTTGATGATCTGCTGGATCCGGTGGACGTTGGACGCAAAGGACGCCACGATAATCCGCTTGTTGCTGTCTTTGAACAGGTGCATGAACGTGTCGCCCACGGTCTTTTCCGACATGGTGTGGCCCGGCCGCTCCACGTTGGTGGATTCGCTTAGCAGCAGGGTAATGCCCTCCCTGCCCAGCTGCCCGATGCGGGTCAGGTCGATCATTTCGCCGTTGACGGGCGAGGTGTCAATTTTAAAGTCGCCGGTCTGGAACACCTTCCCGCAGGGCGTGTCGATCGCCAGCGCGCAGGAGTCGACAATCGAGTGGTTGACATTGATAAACTCCACGGAGAACACGCCGGCCTGAACCGTGTCGCCGGCGGACACCCGGTGGATTTTCACCTTGCTTAAGATCTTCTGCTCGGCCAGCTTCAGTTCCACCAGGCCGGCCGTAAGTTTCGTGCAGTAGATGGGAACGTCCAGATGGCGCATAAGATAGGGCACGGCGCCGATGTGGTCTTCATGGCCGTGGGTCAAAAACACGGCTTTCACTTTGTGCTTATTGTTGAGAATATAGGTAAAATCGGGGATCACCATGTCTACGCCGAACATTTCATCGTCGGGGAAGCCGATGCCGACGTCCACGATAATCATGTCGTTGCCGTATTCATACACGGTGATGTTTTTCCCGATTTCGTGCAAACCTCCTAAGGGTATAATTTTTAATTTCTGAGCCATAGAGCCTCCTAGTCAAAATTTCCGTATATATAGTGTTGCGCAAATCCAAATAAGTAAACGGCCGGCACACGAAAAAGAGGGCAGAGGGAAACACGGCTTTCCCACGCCCATGGAATACCTTTCCCGGCCGAAAGGCACATTTGCATCCGGGCCTGCCGTTCGCCCGAACCTTGCCCCCGAACCCGAACACTTTCCGATTTGGACTTCCAAAAACCCGTATCCGCGGCAGAAAGAAGGCTGCATAAGCCCCTTTCTGCCGACGGCATATACATTACAAAAAGTATACCATACCGGGCATATTTTGTAAAGGTACGAAAAATCTCTTACG
>JAKPBM010000067.1 GCA_029778935.1 Bacillota bacterium
ATGGACAAATTTACGCTTACGGAGAGAGATGCCTATGAATAAGACCGGATTTGGCTTTTTGCGTCTGCCCATGACGGAGGAGAAGGAAATCAACCAGCCGCTGCTGAATCGGCTGGTGGACGAGTTTATCCAGCGGGGCGGCACACACTTTGACACGGCCTACACCTATCAGAACGGGAAAAGCGAAGTGGCGCTGAGAAAGGCGCTGGTGGAGCGTTATCCCAGGGAAACCTACCAGGTTTCGACCAAGCTGCCCTCCTGGGCGGTGAAAGAGCACGAAGACTGCCAGAAGCTTTTTGACGAACAGCTGCAGAGAAGCGGCCTGGAGTATTTCGACGTGTACTTTGTCCACAGCCTGGACCAGAAAAACTACGAAAACGCCCAGAGGACCGACCAGTTCGGCTTTGTGCGGAAGATGAAGGCCGAAGGGAAAGTGCGCCAGATCGGCTTTTCCTTCCACGACCGGCCGGAGCTTTTGGAGCAGATTCTGACCGAGCATCCGGAAGTGGAATGCGTCCTGCTGCAGATTAACTATCTGGACTGGGACAGCGTTTCCATCCAGTCCAGGCGGTGCTACGAAACGGCGGTCAAGTTTGGCAAGCGCATCCTGGTCATGGAGCCGGTCAAGGGCGGTACGCTGGCCAAGCTCCCCGAAAAAGCGGAAGCGCTTTTGAAGTCCTTCCGTCCGGATTGGAGCATCCCCTCCTGGGCCATCCGGTTTGCCTCCAGCCTGGACAAGGTGGACGTAGTGTTAAGCGGCATGAACTCGCTGGAGCAGATTGCCGACAACATGCAGCCCTTTGCGCCGCTGACCCAAGAAGAGCTGGACGTGCTCTTTAAGGCGGCGGACATGGTGCGGGCGAGCACGGCCATCCAGTGCACCGCCTGCGAGTACTGCACGGCCGAATGTCCCGCGGGGATTCCGATTCCGCAGTATTTTCAGCTGTTTAACGAGTACAGCCAGACCGGCGAAGCGGGCGGCCTGAAAGACCAGTATACGGCCCTGGCGGAAAACGGCGCGCTGGCTTCCGCCTGCCTCGAATGCAGCCAATGCGAGGAAAAGTGCCCGCAGAAGCTGGAGATTCCGAGCCTGTTGAAGCTGGCCGCGCGGGTGTTTGAATAAGTAACATCAAAAAGGCTTCACGGAACTTCCGTGAAGCCTTTCTTTTATATTTGCAGGATGTTGATTAGCAGGATCCAGGCAAAGCCGTAATACGTGACCACGCCCACCAGGTCGTTGATTGTGGTAATCAGCGGGCCGGAGGCCACTGCCGGGTCGATGTTGAGCTTTTTAAACAGCACGGGGATGGCCGTGCCCGTAATGCTCGAAAGGAACATGGCCGCCAACAGGGCGACCCCCGTGCAGAGGGAAACGGAAAAGGCCAGTTTCACCGGCTCGCCTTTCAGCAAGAACAGGTACAGCCCGATAAAAACAAAGGAAAAAACGGCCAAAATCCCGCCGTTGCAAAAGCCCACCCGGGCTTCTTTGGCAATAAGGGAAAGTTTCTGCCGGCCGGTCATGTGCTCACTCATGAGCACGCGGATGGTGATGGCCAGCGACTGTGTCCCCACATTGCCGGCCATATCCAGAATCAGCGACTGGAAGGCGACGATCAGCGTCAAACTCGCCACGACTTTTTCAAACAGGCCTACAACGGAGGAAACGACCAGCCCCAAGAAAAACAGGATGAGCAGCCAGGGCAGGCGCTTGCCGATGCTTTTCTTCAGCGGTTCGTTTAAGTCTTCCTCCGCCGAAAGGCCGGCGATTTTGGCGTAGTCTTCGCCTAAGGATTCTTCCACGATGCCCGTAATGTCCTGGGCGGTCAGCACGCCGCGGAGCTTGTTCTCCGTGTCCAGCACGGGGATGGAGTCTTCCGAGTAGTCCTTGATGCGCTCGATGCATTCGTCGATGAGCTCGTTGGCGTAGACGTAGGGGTAGGACGTTTTGATGATGGATTTCAGCTCGGTGTATTCCCGGGCGATGATTAAGTCTTTTAAGTCGATGGCGCCGACGAACACCTCGTCCTCGTCCACCACGTAG
>JAKPBM010000081.1 GCA_029778935.1 Bacillota bacterium
GGGCACCACCTTAACTTCGATTAAAGCGGTGACGATTTCCCGGTCGGTTTTTTCCCAGTCGATGATGGTTTTATACCCGAGGATGGTCTTGTTTTCTTCGAATTCCTTGATTTTTGCCGCCACTTCATCTTCCGTGCCGCCCAGCATGCCGGCCAGCTGCGCCGGGGTAAGCCGGCTGTCCTGCTCGATGAGCATCAGCAGTTTATCGTAATCCATGGAAATCCCCCTATCGGTTTTGAATTTTATATTGTCTGGCGGCGGAAAGCATCTCTCTGGCCGCTGACAAAAGGCTTTCGCCCGGGCTGTCGCCGCCGGCGATGCGGGCCAGCTCATACACCCGCTCGTCTTCCGTCAGTTTGGAAACGGCGGTGACCGTGCGCCCGTCCTTTTCGCCTTTGGCTATGTAAAAATGCGTGTCGGCCATAGCCGCCATCTGGGGCAGGTGCGTAACGCAGAGTATTTGGTGCCGGCCGGAAAGCCTTGCCAGCCGCTCGGCCACTCTGGCCGCGGCGTTGCCGGAAATACCGGCGTCGATTTCGTCGAATATCAGCGTCGGCCCCTCTTTGGTTGAAAGCACCGTCTGCAGCGCCAGCATGATGCGGGAAAGCTCGCCGCCGGAGGCCGTTTTGGCCAAAGGTTTTGCCTCTTCCCCCTTGTTGGGGGCGATGTAGAAGCTTACAATGTCGATGCCGTCGGCGCCGAAAATCAGGCGCCCTTCCCGCCGCCGGGTTTCAAAGACAACGGAAAACTTCGCCCCGGGCATAGACAGGTACGCAAGCTCCGCGTTGACCGCCTTTTCCAGATCCCTTGCCGCCTGTTTGCGCCGTTCGGACAGAACCTGGGCGGCGGCCAGCGTTTCGTTGTATGCCTCTTTGTACTCCTGTTCCAGCCGAAGCAGTTCGTCTTCCGAAAGGGTAATCTGCTCCAGCTCGGCTTTGGCATTTTCCAAAAACTGCAGAACCGCTTCCAAATCTCCGCCGTACTTGCGCTTCAGCGAGTTAAGAAGGGACAGCCGCTCGTTAATTTCCGAAAGCGAAAAGGGCATCTCGTCCAAAGAATCGGCGGCTTTCGCCACCTCGGCGGCGCAGTCTTCCGCCAGAAACGAAAGTTCCGCCAGCCTATCGGCCAGGGGGCCGAACAGCTCCTCCCCCGTCGAACGCAAATCGACCAGCGCTTTCGCCGCCAGCTTCAAAAGGGCCACGGCGCCGTCCGGCCCGTCGTCCCCGCCGGAAAGGTAAAAGGCCACTTTTTGACAGGCGTCCCGCACGGCTTCGGCGTTTTCGGCAATCTGCCGCTGGGACAGGAGCGCTTCGTCTTCGCCCAGGGTGATGTTGGCGGCTTCGATTTCGTTAATTTGGTAGGTAAGCATCTCGATGCGCCGGGCTTTTTCCCCTTCGTCCATCTGCAGCGCCCGCTGGCGGTAGCGGATTTCCTTGAGCTTTGCGAGTTTTTCCTGATACGCCGCCAGCAAGGCTTCATTCCGGGCAAAAACGTCCAGCAAAGGCAGGTGCTTTTCGGGGTCGGTCAGGCTTCTGCTGTCCTGCTGCCCGTGGCAGCGGAGCAGCAGTTCGCCCATGGCCTTTAACGTGGATAGGGGCACGGGCCGGCCGTTGATGCGGCAGAGGTTTTTCCCGTCGGAACTTACCTGGCGGGTGATGTACACGGAACCGTCTTCTTCGGGGGCAATCCCCTGTTCTTCGAG
>JAKPBM010000150.1 GCA_029778935.1 Bacillota bacterium
TCCTTCCGGTCAGTTCGTTTTAAACAGCTCCTGAAACCATATTTCCTCCCCTTCGCCTGCCATATGCGGCAAAGTCGAAGGGTGCTTGGCGCCTTCCTGCCAGGAAGCGGGCGGAACGATGGTACCGGGGTTGTTCTCCAGCACAAAGCCCGGGCCGTGGCCGCCCCTGTCCCAAATCAGCTCCTTCAGCGCGCCTAAGAAAAGTGTGTTGTTGGTCACCACCGTGTTGGCGCAGCGGCGCACAATCATGCCGTAATCGGGCGAATGGCGGCCGACCCAGCCGTCGTCCCGGCCGATGCACATGGTGTTGCCCGTGACGGTGCAGCCCAGGCACGTATCCAGCAGGATATGGCAGGACTGTTCGTCCGTTTCGGCGCTTTTGCCGCTGCGGTAGATGACGTTGCCCGTGACGGACACGGTGTGGGTGTAGGATTCCGCCCCGTTATCGTGCCGCAGGGGCAGTATGGCAATCCCCGGGCCGCCGGAGCGGTCAATGTAGTTGCCGGTAATGTTGTAATGGTTGCCCGACCGGATCACAATGCCGCCCGCCACGTTCCACTCGATGCGGTTGCCCGTCATGGTGACGGAGGCGTTGGGCCCTTCGGAACCGTATCCGGCGCCGCCGTTGCCCGAGAACCAGTTGTCCAGGATAAACGCGTCCCAGCCGAAGATGCGCAGGCCGTCGCCCCCGTTCATGCCGAACATGCAGGAGCGTACGGAGAAGCACCACACATGGTCCAAAAACACGCCGTGGCCCGTAAACCCGACGACCATACACTTTTCAATGCGGAAAGCGTCCTCGCCGGGGCCGAACTCCTTCTTGCGCATCAGAATGCCGCACATATTTTGGCCCCGCCGGTTGCCCACCAGCGAAAGGCCTTCGATGGTCGCGCCGTTGGCGTGGGCCAGGTCTAAGACGCAGTCCTGCTCGTCGGTAAAGGGCGACAAAACGACGCGCCCCGGACGGCCGTATGCCCAGGTCGGCTCTGTTTTCAGGCAGACATGGGGCTTTATGACAAGGGGCCTTGTCAGATACACGCCCGGCGGGAAGTACACGGTGCGGCCGCATTCGGCGGCGTAGTCGATGGCAGCCTGCAGGGCCTGGGTGTCGTCGGTCTGCCCGTCGCCTTTGGCGCCGAAGGATTTTGGATTGATATACAGTTCCATAACGGCTCCTCCCTTAGAAAGGACGGAAATTTTGTGATTTTGTTCCCTTTCTTTTAATGAATCTTATCACATAGCACATTGTTTTTCAACGAAATTTAATATGGAAAATGTAGAATGAGCCGCCCCGTTGCTGGAGATACTGTTAATCAAACGAAGCAACGGAGGGTGGCTTTATGCAACATAAGGTAGTTATCTGCGGCGTCAATACCTCAAAGCTCCCTACGATTAAAAACGACGAGATGAACCGTCTTCTAAAACTGGCCAAGGAAGGCGACAAGGAGGCCCGCAAGGAGCTGATTTCCGGCAATCTGCGGCTGGTGCTTTCCGTCATCCGGCGGTTTGCCAACCGGGGCGAACAGGCCGACGACCTGTTTCAGGTGGGCTGCATCGGCCTGATGAAGGCCATAGATAACTTCGACTTGTCCCTGAACGTGCGCTTCTCCACCTACGCCGTGCCTATGATTATCGGTGAGCTGAGAAGGTATCTGCGCGACAACAGCGTCATCCGCGTAAGCCGCTCCATGCGGGACACGGCCTATAAGGCCCTCTCCATCCGCGAGCGGATTACGGCGGAAAAGAGCCGCGAGCCCACCGTGGAGGAAATCGCCCAGCAGATGGATATGCCGGTGGAGGACGTGGTGATGGCCA
>JAKPBM010000089.1 GCA_029778935.1 Bacillota bacterium
CCAGCCCCGTGGAGAAGATGTTCACGCAGTAGCGGCCGTTGCATTCGATTAAGTCCAGCGCCCTGACTTCCCCGCCGGAAATTAAGCCTTCCATATCGTAAAAGGGCCGGCCGTTATCGCCGAACACGCGGATAAAGTCGTTGCCGCTTCCGCAGGGGTAGTGGGTCACGATGGCGCGGGGAAAGCCCGCGGCCCCATTAACGACCTCGTTCAGCGTTCCGTCGCCGCCGCAGGCCACAAATAGGATGTCTTCCGTTGCGCTTTTCGCCACGCGACGCACCGTTTCCTCGCCGTCGCCGGGCCGCTGGGTCACATACGCGGTGTAGCTGTACGGTTTATCCCGCATGACCGTATGAATTTTCTCCAGTAGCTCTTTGCTCTGGTCTTTTTTCCCCGCGGCGGGGTTGATGACAAAGAAAATATGCACGCGCTACCTCTCCCGAAAGCGGCTTTCCGGCTGGAAAAAGAGCCGAAAAAAACTCTTTATTTATTATACACTAAAGCGTGAAACTTTTTCAATTCCTTGTCCGGAAGGATTTTAATTTGCAATTTTGACTAAAATCTGATATGATATATATAAATGCTACTATTAAAATATGGGAGGCGTGCTTCGTGCATTCCGCCGACGATGTACTGGCCCACATTCTGACATTACTCGAAAGGCAGATCACCAAAGTAACGATAGATACCTGGTTTTCCGATGCGACGGCCGTGGCGTTAAAGCAGGACTGCTTTATCATCCGCACCACATCCCCTTTTAAAAAGCAGGTCATCGACAGCCGCTACGGCGACATGGTGCGGGACATTTTAAAAGAGCTGTTCTCCGCCGACATGGGCTTTGTGGTCATGGTGGGGGACGAGCTGGAAGAACTGCAGGAGTCGGAGATCCCTTCCGACAAGGACGAGGAAAACTACACCTTTGAAGATTTCGTGGTCGGTTCTTCCAACCGGTTCGCCCACGCGGCCGCGTTAGCCGTGGCCACCAACCCGGCCAAAACTTACAACCCGCTGTTTATCTACGGCGGCTCCGGCCTGGGCAAAACCCACCTGATTAAGGCCATCGCCCACACGGTCCGCAAAAACCGGCCTGACTTCCGCGTCGTCTACATCAAGGGCGACGATTTTATTAACGAGCTGATTAAAGACCTGTCCAACCAGCGCATGGAAGAGTTCCACAACAAGTACCGCATGGCTGACATCCTCCTTCTGGACGATATTCAGTTCATCGCCGGCAAGGAGCAGACCCAGATCGAATTCTTCCACACCTTTAACGCCCTCTATGACGCCAACAAGCAGATTGTGCTGACGTCCGACCGGCCGCCCAAGGAGCTGTATTCTCTACATAGCCGTCTGCAGACCCGCTTTGAATGGGGCCTGCTGGCGGACATTCAGCCGCCCGACTATGAGACGCGCATCGCCATCATCAAGAAAAAAGCCGAGAAAAGCAACATCTATATACCGGACAACCTGGTCCAGTATATCGCCAACAACGTGACGGCCAACATCCGCCAGCTGGAGGGCATCGTGCTCCGGACGAAAGCCTGCCGGGAGCTTTTGCAGCAGGAAGTCACCATGGAGACCATCAACCAGGCCATCCGGGACATTCTGAAGGAAAACCCGGGCATGAAGCCCACGGCCTCCATCATCATCTCCGAGGTCTGCAAGTTCTACGGCATCTCGCCCGACCTTATCAAGAGCAACAACCGCCGCAAAGACGTTTTGCTGCCCCGGCAGGTTGCCAGCTACGTCATGCGGCAGCTCACAGACCTGTCCCTGCCGGAAATCGGCAAAGAGCTGGGCGGCCAGCACTATTCGACCATCATCAACTCCATCGAAAAAGTGCAGGAAAAGATGAAAGCCGACCCGCTGTTTGAGAGCACCGTCAAGGACCTCATGAGCAACATCACGGAAGCATAGTTTCCACAAAGTTATCCACAATCCCCACATAGTTTTCCACATATTCCACAAGCTTTGCAAGGGCGCAAGACGACAAGAATTTCCGGGGCACTTTTCCACACCAGGAAAAGAATCCCTTTTTCTTAGGCAAAATAGGGTTTGGCGCCTTTTCCACAGTTTCCCTTGCCTCTACTACTACGACGATAACATAAATACACTTATACTTCCGGAGGAACCGCCATGTTGAAATTCAGCTGCGACAAGGACACGCTGGCCGAGGGCATCTCCGCCGCGGGCCGCGCCGTATCCCCCAAAAGCACATACCCCGCCCTGGAAGGGCTTTTACTCTCCGCTTCGGAAGACGGACTGAAGATTACCGGCTACAACCTGGAAATCGGCATCACCCATAACTGCGAAGCAGACGTTTACGCGCCGGGCGCCGCCATCGTCAACGCCCGGTACTTTTCCGACATCGTAAGAAAGTTGCCCAACGACCGCGTGCACGTGGAAATCGACGACGACAACGGGATTGCCATCCGCTGCGGCTTTGCCAAGTTTGACCTTTTGGCCATGCCGGCGGAAGAATTTCCCGAACTGCCCGTGGTGGAAAGCAGCCAGAGCCTGACGATTACCGCCGGAACTTTGAAATCCATGATTTCCGAAACGGTCTTCGCCGTGTCCACCAGCGAGCATAAGCCCGTGCTCACCGGCGCATTGTTCGACGTTCTGGAAGGGGCCATCCGGGTAGTGGCCACCGACGGCAACCGCCTGGCCCTTCGAGAAGAACGCGTCGACCACGGGCAGACGCCTTTCCGCTTCATCGTCCCCGCCGCCACCCTGCGGGAAGTGGAGCGTCTGGCCAAAGACGAGGACAAGGACGTCACCCTGCGCCTTTCCAAAAAGCACATCACCATGGAGTTTGGCGGAACGCGGCTGATTTCCCGCCTTTTGGAAGGGGATTTCTACAAATACGAAAACGCGCTTAACGTGCGGCCGGCCAACGAGCTGATTATTTCCGTCGACGATTTTACGGAAAGCCTGGAGCGCGTGTCCCTGCTTATCAACGAGAAAATCAAAAACGCCGTCAGGTGCTACTTTGAGGACAACACGGTGAAGCTCACCTACGTTTCCACCGTCGGCCGCGCCTACGACGAATGCCACGCGGAAGGAAGCGTGCAGGCCATGGAAATCGGCCTGTCCAACCGGTATCTTCTGGACGCGCTGCATTCCATTAAAGATGAAAAGGCCGTTATCGCCTTCAACGCCCCCCATGCGCCCTTTATCATCCGGCCCGTGGAAGACAGCCGGTATTTCCATATGATCGCGCCGGTGCGGCTCAGCTAGGCGCAGAAAGGAAGATATGTATGGAACAGATCGGAATTCACACGGAGTATATCAAGCTGGATTCGTTTTTAAAGCTGGCCGGGGTCACCGAAACCGGCGGCCAGGCCAAAGAACTGATTGAGAAACAGCTTGTGTTTGTCAACGGCGAGACCTGCACCCAGCGGGGCAGAAAGCTTCGCCCGGGGGACTCGGTCGTCTGCAACGGAAAAGAATACCGGGTCGTAGCCGAGGTATGAACGTCTTAACGCTGAAACTGTCTCATTTTCGCAATTTTACCGACGAAACCATCCACCTGCACCAGGGAATCAACCTCTTTTCGGGGCAAAACGCGCAAGGAAAAACAAACCTGCTGGAAAGCCTGTTTTACCTCTCGACGTTGCGGCCTCTGCGGCCGGTCAAAGAGCGGGAAATGATTCAATTTGGATGCTCTCAGGCGGAAGTTTCCGCCACTTTTTGCTCTTTTGAGCGGGAACAGTGCCTTTCCGTGCGTCTGTTTGCCGAAAAGCGGCGACAGCTTTGCAAAAACGGCGTTGCGCAGAAAAAAGCCCAGGACTTTACGGGAACGCTGCAAAGCGTTTTCTTTTCGCCCGACGATCTGCTGTTAGTTAAAGAAGGTCCTGCTTTACGGCGGCGCATGATGGATCTGGCTTTATGCCAGCTCCGCCCCCGGTATGCGGGGTTGCTCGCCGAATACAACCGGCTGTTAGAGCAAAAGGCGAAAATTTTAAAGCAGGCGGAGGAAAAGCCCTCCCTTTTGGAACTTTTGCCCGTCTACAACGAAAAAATGGTCCAGGCGGCCGGGCACATCATCGCCTTCCGTCACGCCTACTGCCGGATTCTAAGCCAGTACGCCCAGGCCATTCACCACAATATTTCCGGGGGAAAGGACGAGCTGAGCCTTGCCTACACGTCCCTTTCCAACCTGCCGGACACCGGTTTGCCGCCGGAACAGCTTACCGAGCTGGCCAGAGAGCACATGCAGGCCCATTATAAGGCCGAACTGGCCGCGAAAACTTGCCTTTCGGGGCCGCATAAGGACGACGTGAAAATCGCCATCAACGGCGCGCCGGCCAGGAACTTTGGCTCCCAGGGGCAGATACGCACGGCGGTGCTTTCTTTGAAGCTGGCCGAACGGGACATTTTCAAAAAGGAGACGGGGGAGTCCCCCGTGCTGCTTTTGGACGACGTTTTGTCCGAGCTGGACCCCAAGCGGCAGGACTTTGTCTTAAACCGCATCGCCGGCGGGCAGGTGCTTATTTCCTGCTGCTCTATCGACAAGGCGGCTAAGGCCTACGCCGGGCGGCAGTTTTCCGTAGTCAACGGCACGGTACGGGAATATACGGACTTTTAGGAAAGGACGGTTTGTATGTATCTGCATCTGGGGCTGGACAAAGTGGTTTTGTCGCGGGACGTCATCGGCATCTTCGATATGGACAACACCACCACGTCCGCCATCACCAGAGATTTTCTAACCCGGGCCGAAAAGGACGGGACGGTGGAAATCATCGGCGCCGATTTGCCCAAATCTTATATTCTATGCCGGGAAAACGGCAAGAATAAGTTGTATATAACACAAATTTCGCCTCAAACGCTGGTAAAGCGCGCTGAGAAGAAACGCGAGGAGTAAAAGCATGACTGACAGACACGATACCTACGACGAAAGTCAAATACAGATATTGGAGGGGCTGGAAGCCGTTCGGAAACGGCCCAGCATGTATATCGGTTCGACTTCCGTGCGCGGCCTGCACCATTTGGTGTATGAAATCGTCGATAACGCCATTGACGAGGCGTTGGCCGGCGCGTGTAACCACATTATCGTAGAGCTTTTGCCCGGGGAAGTGGTCTCCGTCACCGACAACGGCCGCGGCATCCCCACGGGCATCAACCCCGTGCAGGGGGTTTCCACGGTGGAAGTCGTCTACACGGTGCTGCACGCCGGCGGCAAGTTCGGCGGCGGCGGGTACAAAGTGTCCGGCGGCCTGCACGGCGTGGGCGCCAGCGTTGTAAACGCCCTGTCCGAATGGCTGGTGGTGGAAACCAACCACGACGGCGAAAACGTCATGACCATTAGCTTCCATAAAGGCAAGCCCGACGGCCCCTTAACCTTTAAAGAAAAAAGCAGCCGCCGGGGCACGAAAGTCACCTTCAAGCCCGACGGGGAAATCTTCGAAGAAACGGTGTTCGACTACGACACGCTCTTAAACCGCTTACGAGAGCAGGCATTTTTGAACGCCGGCCTGCGTGTCACCCTTATCGACCGCCGGGGCGACGAAGAAGTCATGGAAGACATGCACTATGAGGGCGGCATCCGCTCCTTCGTCGAGTATTTAAACGGCTCCCGGGAGACGCTGCACAAGGACATTATCT
>JAKPBM010000151.1 GCA_029778935.1 Bacillota bacterium
TCCGATTTACGACTTTGCACAGAAAATCGGCAGCGACAAAATTGAGCTGACACGGATGCTGCCCGACGGCGCCGAGGTACACCATTGGGAGCCTTCGTCCAAAGACATTGCCCAGCTGGAACAGGCGGATGTGTTCCTGTACAACGGCCTGGGGATGGAGCATTGGGTCGAGGACATTCTGTCGGCGCTGCAGTCAGACAGGCTTCTGGTCGTGGAAACCGCGAAGGGGGCGGCCCTTTTGCCTGCCGATGATGCCGAGCATGCCGACAACGACGAGCACGACCACGGCGAGTATGATCCCCACACATGGCTTTCGCCCCAAAACGCCAAAAAACAGATGGAAAGCATAAAAAACGCGTTCATCCAGGCCGACCCGGCCAACGCTGAAACCTATCAGTCCAATTACGAGAAATACGCCGCCGAGCTGGACAAGCTCGACGGGGAGTTTCGCGCGGAGTTAGAGAGCCTATACAAAAGGGATGTGGTCGTAACCCACCGGGCGTTTGCGTACTTGTGCAACGCGTACGGCCTGCGGCAGGTGGGGCTGGAAGGCGTGTCCCATGAGTCGGAACCGTCCCCCGACCAGCTGGGGGAAGCCATCCGGTTTATCAGAGATAACGGCATTTCCACGGTGTTCTATGAGCAGTCGGGCAGCGATGCCGTTGCCAAGGCCATCGCCGCTGAAACGGGCGTAAAAACCGCCCCCTTAAGCACGCTGGAAACGCTTACGGAAAAACAGCAGGCCGCCGGAGACGATTATTTTTCCATTATGCGGCAAAACCTGGCCGCGATTAAAGAAGCATTACAATAAAAACAGGAGAATACGAATGACAAAGCAAAAGTACAACCTCATTTTCGATATGGACGGCACGCTGGTCAACTCGGCCTTTGTGTCCGTCATTGCCTGCCGGGAACTGGCGCGCCGGTGGGGCCTGCCCGACCGGTCGGCGGAGGAAATCAGCGGGCTGGTGGGCTACGCCGACGACGAGTTTTACGGCCGTCTGTACCCGGAACTGACCAGAGAGGAAAGACTGCGCTTTGCCGCCGAGGTGGAAAGCTTTGAGAACGAGTCCATGGTCGGCATGGGAAGCAAACTGCTTTACAGCGGTATTTCCGAGCTGCTGGAAAGCTTAAAGTGTAAAGGTTATTACCTTGCCATTGCCAGCACGGGCACGCCGGGGCACGTGGAAGCGTGCATCAACGAGTCGGGGATCGGCGGGTACTTTGCCGTTATCCGCTGCGGCGCGCCGGAAAAGGTCAAAATGGTGCGGGAAATCATAGAAAACGGGCCGGAAGGCTCCTGGCTGATCGTTGGCGACCGGCACAAGGATTCGGACGCAGGCCGCGCCAACGGAATTGTGACCGTCGCCGCCCGCTACGGCTGCGGCAATCCGGAAGAATATGCGGCCTTTGACTACGGCATCGACCATCCGCTGGAGCTTTTGGACTTGCTGGACGTTTTGGAAAACAAGGGATCTGTATGAACGCAATCGACGTAAAGGGGCTTACGTTCCGGTATCAGGCGGCGGCCGTCGTGGAGGGTGCGGAGTTCTCCCTGCCGAAGGGGGCGTTTGCCGTGCTTATCGGCGCCAACGGGGCGGGGAAGAGCACGCTTATCCGCCTGCTTTTAGGGGAACTTACGCCCCAGGCGGGGCAAATCTTCCTGTTTGGCACCGAACTGCATAAATTTAAGCAGTGGAAGCGCGTCGCCTATGTGCCGCAGAACGCTTCTGCCGCGGCGGCTGCCTTTCCCGCCACGGCGGCGGAGATCGTCCGCGCGGGACTGTACGGCAAAACCGGCGTTCTGCGATTTCCCGGGAAAAAGGCGGCGGAGGAAACCCGCCGTGCTTTGGCAAACGTCGGCATGGAAAGCTACGCCAAACGCCTGTATTCCACCCTGTCCGGCGGGGAGCAGCAGCGGGTGATGCTGGCCCGCGCCCTGGCGGCGGAGCCGTCGCTTCTGATTCTGGACGAGCCGACTAACGGCGTGGACGCTAAGCACGTGGAAAGCCTGTTTGCCTTTTTGGGCGAGCAGGTGCGCAAGACGGGGCTGACCGTGCTGATGGTGACCCACGACCTGGCGGCTGCGGAATCGCACGCCACCCACTTTTTCTGCCTGGAAAAGAGTAACCTTTTGGCGTTAAGCCGCGAGGACGTGGCGTTGGAGCTTTCCCTGCGGCATAAACACAGAAGCTCTGCCCCCCAAGAGAGGTGACAGCAGATGTCCATCTTTGAATTTGCTTTTATGCGCCGCGCTTTGCTTACGGGTGTGCTGCTGGCCGTTATCGTGCCGTGTATCGGGCTGATTGTCGTGCTGAAGCGGCTTTCGCTGATGGGGGACGCCCTGTCCCACACGTCTTTGGCCGGGGTTACGGCGGGGCTTCTGTTCAACGTCAACCCCATTGCCGGCGCCATGGTCGCCTCCGCGGCGGCGGCATTAAGCATCGAGGCGATACGGCGGAAAATCCCCCAGTACGCCGAAATGGCGACGGCGATAATTCTTTCGGCCGGGATAGGGTTGGCGGGTGTTTTGTCCGGGTTTGTGAAAAACGCGGCGAACTTCAACAGTTTTCTGTTCGGCAGCATTGTCTCCATCAGCGATTTTGAAATGTATCTGGTTATCGGAGTCAGCGCCGCGGTGCTGCTTGTGTTTGCGCTGTTGTACCGGGAGCTGTTTTATATCGCCCTGGACGAGCGTTCGGCCAGGCTGTCGGGCGTGCCGGTGCGGACGGTGAATTTTATCTTCACCATCCTTACCGCTGTCACCGTATCCGTGGCGGCGAGAACGGTCGGGGCGCTGATTGTATCGTCCATGATGGTGATACCGGTGGCCTGCGCCATGCAGGTGGCGCGCAGCTTCCGGCAGACGCTGCTTTTCTCTGTCGCCCATGCGCTTGTGTTCACGGTGGCGGGGTTGTGCCTGTCGTACTACCTGGGGCTGAAGCCCGGCGGCACCATCGTTTTGCTGGGGGTTACGTATCTTGTGCTCCTGATGGCTGGCAAAGGATTGGCCGGGAGAATTGCGAAAAGGAGAGGGGATAGGGCATGAACGGGAAAAAACAGGGCTTTCCGGTGGGCTTGAAGATCACAAAGCCGCGGCAGGCCGTGTACAGTGCGCTGGAACAGGCCGAATCCCCGCAAAACGCGCTGGAAATTTTCTCCGCCGTGCGGGAAGCCGGCGAGGAAATTTCCCTTGCCACGGTGTACCGCACGCTGGATGTGCTGACGCAGAAGGGGATTGTGTCCAAGACCACCTTTCCCGGGTCGGAAACGGCCGTGTATGAGCTTACGAAAAACCAGCACAAACACTATGCCGTCTGCATGGGCTGCCACCGGGTGCTACCCATGGAACACTGCCCCATGCAAGCTTTCGCGCCCCTGCTGGCGGAGAAAGGCTTTCAGGTCACCGGCCATAAAATCGAGCTGTACGGCTATTGCCGCGAGTGCGCCGGGAAGGTGTGACGCTTTTATAGCACGGCATTCTGCGGCGGTTGCAAAATCTACCTTCTATAAAAAATCAGGGAAGTGCGCAAAAACGGCGGCATCCTATCTAAACTGACGCGGGCAAACTCAAAGGATTGGGTTTGCCTTTTTTGTGCTTGGGCCTGTCCGCGACAAAAAATTAACCACAGGTTAAGTTTTGGTTTCCTGAAAATGCCTGTACAGACGGGAAAAATCTGGTATTATGGAAGCTCGACGTCGGCTTACTATCACAGGAAAGAAGGGGAAACGATGCAAATCCGAATCGGTAAAAAATCAAGCGGCTTCGCACGCAGAAAGGTGATACACAGGAACAGCTCTCCGAAGCCCTGGGCGTGACTCCGGTCCACGTCAGCAAGTGGGAGGGAACGAAACATACCCAGACGACGCTGCGTTGCCCCATAGCGCTGTACTTCGGCGTGTCCCTCGACGAACTGATGAGCTTTGACCAGAAGCGCATCGATGAGGAAATCGAATCAACTCCGGCAGAGTATTACGAGGCCGACCGCCGCCGGGATATGCAAAAGCGAAGGATTTGATCAACGACGCATACCGCAATACCCCAACGACTACCGCCTCATGAACGTCTATATGCGGCATGTCGCCGAAGGCTCGGCCGAAAACGCCCCGAAGGTTCTGCTGGCACATTAGGACGAATTTCTCGCCATCTGCGATAATATCATCAACGGCTGCACCACGGAGGGCATCCGCTTGATCACCTGGAACATGAAGGCCAGACTGCTCCATGCGGAAGAAAAACGGAAGAAGCCCAAGTCATCTACCGTGACAAATTGTGAACTGGTACGCCACAGGCGGCCAAGCGAGCGAGCAGCTGTTTGCCAAAAACACGCCTGAATTTTTATATTGGGTCAGGAAAAATCTCTATGAGCTGGCCGATTTTGCGGCGGATAAGCTTTCCCAAAGCGAGTTTTTCGATCAAAGCCTTCCCATGGAAGAACGTCTCCGCCGGCTGGAACTCTGCGGGGATCAGCTTACGCAGGAAAGAAACCAGACAAACCACGCCATGTTTGCCATAATGGAGTACAGGTTCTTTGGCAGGCTTTACAACGATATAAGGTTCCGCGGCGACGGGACGGCGGAAGATCTGGAGCGGATACACGGCAAAACTCGCCGCGAGAATGCCGAGATAGAGTGCGCCGGGAACGACACGACCCTTGCCGAGTTTGCAAATGAGCGCTATCTCTATCTCTAAAGTGTTGAAAAACGCCCGGAAAGAAAGTTTC
>JAKPBM010000105.1 GCA_029778935.1 Bacillota bacterium
CTGCCGTATCGGGGATGCCTCTATTTCGGGCTGATGCTTACCAAAGACGGGCCGAAAGTCATTGAATACAACAGCCGCTTTGGCGACCCCGAGGCCCAGGCGGTGCTGCCTCTGCTGGAAACGGACCTTCTAACAATTCTGCTGGCCACGGCGGAGGGCAGACTCAGGGAAACCCAGGTGCGGTTTTCCGACAAGGCCTCCTGCTGCGTAGTGCTGGCGTCCCAGGGCTATCCCGGAAAGCTGGAAAACCAGGGCGTTGCCCTTACCTTACCGCAAGACCTGCCGGACGTAACGCTCTACCACGCGGGCACCAAACTGGAAGGCGGCCGGCTGGTCGTATCCGGCGGGCGCGTGCTGGGGATAACCGCCGTGGCCGACACGCTGGAGCAGGCCATCGCCAAGGCTTATGAATTCTTGACTGAATGCCTTTTCTACAAGGCCCAGTATAGAACCGACATCGGGCAGAAGGCATTAACATACCTTGCCGGCGACAAAGAAAGGAAGAAGTAGCGTGGTTTACCGCCTGTACACCGAAAAAAAGCCCGGGTTTGACGAGCAGAGCAAAGCCCTTCTGGAAGAAATCCGGCTGTTTTTGCAGATTCCGGCATTGCAAAAGGTGAGGATATTAAACCGGTACGACGTGGAAGGCATCGACGAAGGGCTGTTTGCCCGGTGCGTGCCCACGGTGTTTTCCGAGCCGCAGGTGGATGTGGTGCACTATAGCCTGCCGGAGGACGCCGACGCGGTGCTTGCCGTGGAATACCTGCCCGGACAGTACGACCAGCGGGCCGACTCCGCCGCCCAGTGCGTGCAGATTGTGTCCATGGGCGTGCGGCCGGAGGTGAAAACGGCCCGGGTCTACCTTCTGTATGGAAGTCTTTCGGCGGAAGACCTTGCCAAAATCGAAGCCCATCTCATAAACCCTGTGGAAAGCCGCAAAGCAACACTGGAACGGCCGGAAACCCTCTTTACGCCTTCGGAAGAACCCGGCCCCGTGCCCGTTCTGGAAGGTTTTACCCAACTGGACAAACGGCGGCTGGCGGAGTTTTTGCGTACATATAATTTAGCCATGGACGAAGCCGACCTGGCCTTTTTGCAGAACTACTTCCGCGCCGAAGGCCGGGACCCGACGGAAACGGAGCTGCGCGTGCTGGACACCTACTGGTCCGACCACTGCCGGCATACGACGTTTTTGACGGAACTTACCGTGGAGGCAGAAGACCCCGACGTTTCGGCCGCCTACAAGCGGTATCTGGCCCTAAGGGAGGAAACGGGCCGAAGCGAAAAGCCCGTCACCCTCATGGACATGGCGACTATCGGCGCGAAAGCCCTCCAAAAGCGGGGGCTTTTGCCGGGGCTGGACGAGTCGGAGGAAGTCAACGCCTGCACAGTCAAAGTGGACGTGGACGGCAGGCCCTGGCTGCTCCTTTTTAAAAACGAAACCCATAACCACCCCACAGAAATCGAACCCTTCGGCGGCGCGGCCACCTGTCTGGGCGGCGCCATTCGGGATCCCCTATCCGGCCGGGGGTATGTATACCACGCCATGCGGGTCACCGGCGCGGCGGATCCGACGGTGCCCGTGGAAAAAACGCGCAAGGGCAAGCTACCCCAGCGGAAGATTGTCACCGGCGCGGCGGCGGGCTTTTCGTCTTACGGCAACCAGATCGGCCTTGCCACGGGGCTTGTGCACGAGCTGTATCACCCCGGATATGAAGCCAAGCGCATGGAAATCGGCGCCGTGGTGGCGGCCGCGCCGGCGGAAAACGTGGTAAGAAAACAGCCGGAGCCTGGCGACGTGGTGCTTTTAGTCGGCGGGCGCACGGGGCGGGACGGCTGCGGCGGGGCCACAGGCTCGTCCAAATCCCACGACAGCTCGTCCCTTTCCACCTGCGGCGCTGAGGTGCAGAAAGGAAACCCGCCGGAAGAGCGCAAGCTGCAGAGGCTTTTCCGAAACCCCGACGCGGCAAGGAAAATCAAGCGCTGCAACGACTTTGGCGCCGGCGGCGTGTCGGTAGCCATCGGGGAGCTGGCCGACGGCTTACTCATTGACTTAGACGCCGTGCCGAAGAAGTACCAGGGGCTGACGGGCACGGAACTGGCCATCAGCGAGTCCCAGGAGCGCATGGCCGTGGTGGTCAGCCCTGCCGATGTGGAAGCATTTCAGGCGCTGGCCGCGGCGGAAAACCTGGAAGCCACGCCGGTGGCGGTGGTCACCGAAGCGCCGCGGATGGTCATGTTCTGGCGGGGGCAGAAAATCGTCGATTTGGACCGGGCGTTTTTAAATTCCCGCGGGGCGGCCAAAACCGCCCGGGCGGAAGTGCCGCCGCAGCCTATGCTGCGGGGTTCGCGCAAGCCCGCCGGGTTTGCGGAAACCATGCGGGAGATGGTGCAGGACTTAAACGTCTGCTCCCAGCGGGGCCTTGCCGAGCGGTTCGATTCGACTATCGGCGCGGGCACCGTATTGATGCCCTTTGGCGGGGCGCGGCAGAAAACGCCCGAGCAGGTCATGTGCGCCCTGCTTCCGGCAGAGGGGACAAGTGTCTGCTCTGCCATGGCGTTCGGCGGCGACCCGTATTTGCTGGCCCAGAACCCCTACCGGGGGGCATATCTGGCGGTGCTGGAGTCGGTTTTGAAGCTGGCCGCGGCTGGGTTTTCGCGGCAAAGTATGTACCTTTCCTTCCAGGAATACTTTGAAAAGCTCGGCAAAGATCCAAAGCGCTGGGGCAAGCCTGTGTCGGCCCTTTTAGGCGCGCTGGACGCCCAGATGGATTTGCAGGTGGCGGCCATCGGCGGCAAGGACTCCATGAGCGGCAGTTTCGAGGAACTGGACGTGCCGCCCACGCTCATTTCTTTCGCCGTGGCGACGGGCGACGCCAAACGCGTCGTGTCCGGCACCCTGCAGCAGGCGGGAAGCAAAGTCTGGCTGTTAGCGCCCAAAGCGGAGGGCGGTTTCCCCGCGCGGGAAAGCACTATTTCCTGCCTGGACACGCTGGAAACGCTGCACAAAGGCGGCAACATCCGCTCGGCATCGGTACCCGGGCGGTTTGGCGCGGCGGAGCGGATCTTTAAAATGTGCCTTGGCAACTCTCTGGGCTTTGCCTTTGCCGATAATATAGCCGAAGAAGCCCTCTTTTCCCTTGTTCCCGGCGGCGTTCTGCTGGAAACGGACGGGGAAACGGAGGTTTGCGGCGCGGTTTGCCTGGGCACGGTGACAAAAGAGCCGGTGTTAACCTTCCGGGGCGAGAAGGTGCCGCTGACAGAACTGGAAACGCTGTTTGAAGGCAGGCTGGAAAGCGTTTACCCAACGAAAACGGGCGAAATTTCCAACGCGCCGCCGACGGTGACGTATGCCGGCGAAAAGGCGGCGCCGTACCGGGGCGTTCCCATCGTCGGAAGAAAGCCCAGGGCGCTTATCCCCGTGTTCCCGGGCACCAACTGCGAGTACGACACGGAGAAAGCGCTGCGCGCGGCGGGGTTTGACGTGGAAACGCTGGTGCTTTGCAACCAGACGGCGGCGGACGTGGCCGCTTCGGCGGAAGCGCTGGCCAAAGGCATCCGGCAGGCCCAGCTGGTGTTTCTGCCCGGCGGATTTTCCGGCGGCGACGAGCCGGACGGCTCGGGCAAGTTTGCAACGGCCTTTTTCCGCAGCCCGGCGGTATCCGAGGCGACCAACGAGCTTCTGAAACAGCGGGACGGCCTTATGGCGGGTATTTGCAACGGGTTCCAGGCCCTTGTGAAGCTGGGACTTCTGCCCTTTGGCGAGATTCTCGACATGAAAGAGGACTTCCCCACCCTGACGTTTAACCGCATCGGACGGCACCAGTCCAAGCTGGTGCGCACGCGGGTTTGCTCCACCAAGTCGCCGTGGATGGCCTGCTTTACGCCCGGGGAAGTGACTACGGTGCCGGTTTCCCACGGGGAGGGGCGGTTTGTCTGCCCGGAAGCGCTGTTACAAGAGCTTATAAAGCAGGGGCAGATTGCGACCCAGTACGTGGACGAACACGGCCGCCCCACCTACGACATCGAGCATAACCCCAACGGCTCGGTATGGGCGATTGAGGGGATTACGTCCCCCTGCGGCCGGATTCTCGGCAAAATGGGCCACAGCGAGCGGGTAGGCGAGCATCTGTATAAAAACGTGCCCGGGAAGCAGGAGCACGGCATTTTTGCCGGCGCGGCGCTGTATTTTCGGTAGACGCCGGAAGGCGCTGTCATTGTGCGCCCGCATGAGCAGGCGTTGGGATTTCGTTACGCCTAAAGCCGCATGGCAGCGGCGGCCCGGAATGCGTGCGGCAACCGGCCGTGCCGCCAAGGGGCAGTCCAGAGGTTGTAAAAAGCCTATACGTTAGATTGTCATAACAAAAGAGCAGGCGCAAGCCTGCTCTTTCTCTTTATAGGTATTTGACGAAGTGTTTCTGGAGTTTCCGAAGGGTGTACCCCTTCCGGATGTAAAACGCATGGGCTTCTTCCCGGCCGCTTCCGGAATTTAGGCGGATGCCGGCAAAGCCCTGCGCTTTGGCCCAGCGTTCCGCGTGGGAAAGCAGCGCCGAGCCGACACCCCGTTTTTGATATTCGGGCAGAACGGCAAATCCCAGAAGGTTTTGCATGGGCTCTGCGCAGATACAGTCGTAGTCGGCCAGGTGGATATAGCCGACCGCCCGCCCGTTCACTTCCGCCACGAAAATCTTGTTGCCGGGTTTGGCAAGGACTTCCGCCAGCCGCCGCTTCGTATCCTCCAGCGGGAAATCGAATCCGAGGGAGCGGCGGTTCATCTCACACAGTGCGGCGCTGTCGCCGATGTTTGCTTCGCGTAGGAGCATGGACACACCTACGTATATCGCCGATGCATAAGGAAGCGTCTGTTTGCTGAATTCGAAACTGCGTCAAACTCGGGGCTTGCCTCGTTGTCACATCAGCTGCACGGCTTCTTTCTCGCATTCGCAGGCGGTTTTCATAACTGTCCGCCAGCCGGTATTCGCTCTGCGGCAGCCAGGTTCGGAGAATATAATCCCACGTCTTATGGATGGTGTT